>JAFGLK010000500.1 GCA_016928125.1 Anaerolineae bacterium | reverse complement strand
TCAGCGAACGGACACCGGTATGGAGGCCCTCGGGGCCATCCGGAAAGAGACCAGCGCTGCGCCTACGAAGGAGCGAACGATGACCCTTCTCGCCATAGACCACCTCTGCCTGGATGTTGCCGACATGGAACGCGCCAAGGCCTTTTGGGTGGGCAAGCTGGGCTTCCAGGAGACGGCGCCCGAGCACGTCGCTGGCGGCATTCGCACGGCCTTTCTCCAAGGCGACGGCGTGATCATCGATCTCAAATGCCCGCTCGAAGGCGCAGTCGCCGCCAATCCTCACCTGGATAGCTCGACGGCCGGGTTCAACCACGTGGCTTTTGGAACGGACAGCATCCAGGCGACCTACGAGCAACTCCTGGCCAGGGGCGTCGCCTTTGACCAAGAGCCCCGCTACATGGCCCATTCGGATCGCTGGATCGCCATCTTTCACGATCCGGACGGCAACTGCTTCCATCTGACCATGTAGGTGGAGCCAGCGGGGCACGCCACCGGGAGCGGCTCGTCCCCCGCCGGCAGACGGCCCCGGCGGCGTCCACCCACGCGCCCTGGCTGGAGAATAGAGCATGAGCCTGTGCCGCAAGCTGGGTGCGATCTTCATCATATGCCTCTGCCTCGGCTGCGCACGCCCCGCAGGCGATGGGCGGAGCGCCTCCGCCGCCTGGCCTGAGGCCGATGCGCTCTTTCATCGCGACCCACATTGGGTCGGCGCCGACGATGCCTACTCGGTTGATCTCGGCGAGGGGCGCACGCTGTGGCTGTTTGCCGATACCTTCATCGATCCTGCGGGCCTGGGCTCGCGCCTGTGGGCCAGGATGATCCGCAATAGCATCGCGATCCAGGATGGCCATGACCCCTCGTCTGCGGAGATACGCTTTCACTGGCGTCAGGATGGACGCGGCCGCCCGGCGAGCTTCTTCCCAGAGCAAGGCGACGACTGGTTCTGGCCGGGGCACGGCATTCGGCTGGATGATACGCTGCTCATCTCTCTGATGCGCGTGCGGCGCGCGCCGGAGGGGCTGGGTTTCTCCGTATACGACTGGGAGGTGGTGCGCATTCCGAACCCCGATGCGGCGCCGCAGGCCTGGCGCGTCGAATGGCTCGACACGCCGGCCAACGACCTGGGCGTGATCGTCGGCTCCGCCAGCCTGCTCCGCCTGGGCGACTGGGTCTACGCCTTTGGCTCGTGCGAGGCTGTGATGCCACACCCCATGTACCTGGTGCGCTGGCCGAGCGAACAACTCCGCAGTGGCCAGCTCGAGCCAGTGGAATGGTGGACCGGTGTCGGGACCGGCTGGGCAGAGCTATCTCGCGCGGGCGCCCAGCCGCAGCCTGTGATCCCGGACGGCCAGACCGAGCTCACGGTGCACTGGGATGAGACGGCGGGGCGGTTCCTGTGCGTGCAGAGCGTGGGCTTTGGCGCGGCGACGCTGGCAGTGCGCTCGGCTGCGGATGCAACCGGGCCGTGGTCGGCGCCGAGCACCCGCTACGTGCCCCCCGAGACGAGGCGTCCCAAGGCGCTGATCTACGCGGGTAAGGCGCACCCCCAACTCGAGGGCGCGGACCTCGTCCTGACGTACTGCACCAACGCCTCGCGCTACTGGCTGCTCGTCCTGGACCAAACGCTCTACTATCCGCGCTTTGTGCGCCTGGACATCCACACGACAGAGCGGTAAGGGAGGGCCCTTGACCAGCATTCGACGCTTCAGACCCTTGGACGCCGAGGCAGTGGGTGTCCTCATCGCAGACACCTTCGGCGCCTGCAATCTCGGCTTTGCGCCGCCTCAGGCGCGAGGCGCTTTTCTGGGGCCATTTCGCCACGCCCGCTCGAGCGACCCCGCGCATCGGGAACGGATCGCCGAGATGATCGCCGCAGAGATGGTGTTCGTGGCCGAGGAGCGGGGCCAGATCGTGGGGGTCTTGCGGGGTCGGCCTGACAAGCTCCAGAGCCTGTTCGTGCGAGTCGATCGCCAGCGCCGCGGCATCGGCCGGCGCCTTGTGGAGCATTACGAAGCGACGTGTCGCAAGGCCGGGTCGCAGGTGATCCGGCTTCAGGCCACGCTTGAGGCGGTCCCCTTTTACCTGGCACTGGGCTACAAAAGGAGCACCGGCGTACGCACGTGCACCATTTTCGACGGCGAGGGCTTTCCCTACCAGCCGATGAAGAAGACATGGACAACCGCCTCAGACCTATCCAATCCGGCGCCGTCAGGCGTATAGTCCGGCAGGAAGAGAGGGGACAGCATGACAGAAGGCGCCCAGACCAAAATCGAACGCCTGCGCCGCGTCCTGCACCATCAGGAAGCGGACCGTGTGCCCATCAGCGACTTTTTCTGGAGCGGTTTCCTGCGTCGCTGCCGGGCCAGGTGGGGCGTCGATTTCGATCCCTACCGCTTTTTCGACCTGGACTATGTGGTCGTGACGCCCAACATGGACCCGCGCATTCAGCCTTTTCAGGTCGTCACACAGACGCAGGATGAGATTGTGGTGCGCACAGGCTTTGGCGCCACCATCCGCCGCGCCGGCGATCTGCCCATGCCTCAATACCTCGACTTTGCGATCGACCGTCCAGAGGCGATGGCCGATGTTGCGCTGGACGCGCCCGATGATCCACGCCGCTTCTTCCAGGGCGGCGACGATCAGCTCAATGGCGTGGGCGACGCCCTGATACGTGACCTGCCGCCGTGGGACCAGCGCGTTGACGCCTATGTCAACGATCTGGCCGTCTTTGGCTCGGTGTGCGAGCCCTACGAATATCTGTGGCGCATCATCGGCAGCCCCAATGCCCTGCTGTGGATGGCCGCCGAGTGCGAGCGCTTTGCGGCCTTTGTCGAGCGCCTGGGCCGATTTCTGCTCGCCTTTGCTGAAGCCCAGATCGCAGCCGGACGCGGGCGCCTGGCGGGCCTCTACATCTGGGGCGATGTGGCTTATGTCAATGGGATGCTCTTCAGCCCGCGCACCTGGCGCGAGATGTTCCGGCCTCATGTTCAGGCGCTGATCGAGCTGTGCCATCGGCAGGGCCTGTTGGCTATCTACCACGGCTGCGGCGACGCTCGTGCCATCTTCGACGACCTGGCCGATCTGGGGCTGGATGGCTACAACCCAGTGGAAGCCAAGGCTGGCCTTGACGTCGTCGCGCTCAAGGCGCGCTACGGCGGACGGCTGGCCTTTGCCGGGAACATCGACATCCGCGTGCTGGAGCGCAGCCAACCGGCGGAGATCCGCGCCGAGCTCCTGCACAAGCTGCGCGCGGCACAGGGCGGG
>JAFGLK010000070.1 GCA_016928125.1 Anaerolineae bacterium | reverse complement strand
GTGAGGACGGCCTTGCGGCCGTCCTCACGCCGAAGCTTGCTTATCGCACCAGTTCTAGGAGATAGGACGCTGCAGGATCTCGTCCAGGGCCTCCTTGGCATAGCCAAAGAAGCTATCATCGGGCTCGCGAACGCCCAGGTAGACCTCATCCAACGTGTTGGTCATAGCGCTCCGCCACTCCTCGCCGCGGTAGTTCCTGCCAACCCTGTAGGGAGCGGCTCGGAAGTGCATGACCCACTGCAGTTGCAGGAACGGATCCTCGGCAAGTTCTCCGATCTCCTCCATCTCATTGGTGCGACCCACGAGATAGTGAAGATCGCGGGCGATGATCTGGGAGAAGCGCGCATCAGCCAGGGCATACTGGAGCATGCACGCCTCCACAGGGTGCTGAGACTGCCTGGTTGGCGCGTGAGAGTTCATGCTCGCGCCCCACCCTTTGAAATCGGGACCCTGGGGGAGCCCAACGATGCTCCAGGCGAACGCGCCGCCGCCCTCGGGCGGTCCCACGGCCTCCTCAACACCCCTGTAGTACCAGCAGCCGCCTTGCATCACAGCCAGCTTGCTGGCCGCAAACAGGCCATAGATGCCACCCGCGCCCAGTTCGGTGGAGTGGGGCGAGAACTTTTCCTTGTAGAGGGCGTTATGGTTCCAGAGCACATAGTCCCGCCATGTATCCACGGGGTGCTCCTTGCCCTCTTCATCCAGCTCCCAGCCGCCAAAGCTGCGGATGCCATTGACCACGGCTTGCGAGTTGGTTGTGACCGGATAGAACCCGTAGACCTCGCGGGCGTTTGTGGGACCTTTGGCCATCTTGCTGGCCCATTCACGCAGTTGGTCCCAACTCATCGCCTTGCCCTGCTTCTCGGCCTCCAGATCCAACTCGGGCACAGGGATGCCCGCCTCCTCAAAGAGGCTATGGTTGAGCCAGACATAAGCCTCCGCCGGGTGGGCGGTCTTGGGCAACCCGTACACATTGCCCCCGAAGGTGCACGAGTCGATGCCGGAGGGAATCCATTCCTCCCGCTTGATGCCCGCGCTGTCCATCCATTCATTCATGGGGAGAAGGATGGCAAAGTGCACCAATCGGCTGTGATGCCAGCTAGCCTGGGTGGTGAACGTATTGTCGCCCAGATCGCCAGAAACGGCCAGGATCTCCAGCTTGGCCATGTACTCGCCGCCCGGAATAGGCTCAAGCTGAACCTGGATGCCGGTCTCCTCCGTAAACTCGGTAGGGCGTGTCACGTAGATGGGGGCCTCGGAGACCTCGCCACCCGCGCGCATGTGCAATCTGAGCACCACTGGCTGCTCTGCGGGCTGAACGGCCTTCTCAATAACCCGGGTGACTTCCTTCTCGACCTCTACCGCTTCCTTGACGACGATCGTCTCCTTGACGACCTTTTCGACCTCCTTCTCGACGACCACCGTCTCCTTGACGACTTTTTCAACGACCTTTGGGGCGCATGCGGTAGCCACAAGGCCGAGACCAGCAGCGCCTGCCTTGACGAAAGTGCGTCTCGAGATTCCACGCTCCTCTGACATCCTCATCCTCCCGCGCTCTTTCATGATAGATACTCCTGACAGTCACCGCCGAGACCGCTATCCTCAGTTTCACCTCCTTTGGCGACGTACCCGACGCCAACTCCGCCCGCACCACAACGACTTATCACCGCCGAGCCGAACAGCTCTGCCACGCGTCGCCGTGTGGTTGCCTAGCCAAGTGAGCGTAGATAGGCATGTCTGAGTCGGATCCATCACGATCGCCATGGTCTAGCATCAATATAACACGTGGAAATTCGAATGTCAATGCCAAGTGATGCAAATCGGGACGCCAGCAGCCCTTCCTTGCTGCCGAGGGCCCGCCCGTTTCGTTGCCCTCCCCCAACGGCTTGACACCTCCCCTCCGCGGCGCTATGCTCGACCCGACTGATGCATCTCAGGCCGGCCTGAGTCCACGGCCGGGTATCGCGCCGCGGCCTGAGTCCCGAGCGATAGTCAGGAGGCCTAACCATGACGGATAACCCGAACAGAAGTTCTGGATCCAGCGATTCCGAAAAGCCGACCATTCGCGCCCAGCGGCGCCGCCGCCCCGGCGCCACGCCCGCCGCCGGCCGACAGCGCGCCCAGGCCCCCCGCCGCCAGGGCCGAACCGATCAGGCCGAGGGGAGAGTCGCCCCCACCCAGCCCCGCCCGCCCTCTCAGGCCGCGTCAGGGCAGGGTTGGCGGGTCCCCTCCGCCCTGGGCGGCGCCGGCGCGGCCCCCTCGCGCCGCATCATATTGATCCTGGGCGTGCTGGCGCTGCTCTTCATCTGCATCGTGGGCAGCATGCTGCTTCGGGGAGGCGGCGAGGACGATCTCGGCCTCGCCCCGTCGGGCCAGGACGAGATGCTCGCCCCGACGGCGGCGGCGGCGGCCCTGCCAACCCAGCAGGCCCTGACGCGCCCGACGGCGACGGCGCCCACGCCCGTGCCCACCAGCCGACCCTTCGTGGCGTCAGCCGGGTCCACGGAAGGGCAATCGTGGTTGGTGATGCTCTATCAGGACGCCGACGACAAGATCCTGGAGAAGGACATCTATGTCGACCTGAACGAGGCCGAGCGCGTCGGCTCGAGCGAGAACGTGCACATCGTGGCCCAGGTGGATCGCTACGTGGGCGGGTACAGCGGCGACGGCGACTGGACCGCCACCCGGCGCTATTACGTCATCCAGGACGATGACCTGAATCGGGTGGGCTCGCAGCTCGTGGCTGACCTGGGCGAGGTGAACATGGCCGACGGCGCCACCCTGGTCGATTTCGTCACCTGGGCCGTGGAGACCTTCCCGGCGGACCGGGTGGCGCTGATCTTGTCGGACCACGGCATGGGCTGGCCGGGGGGATGGAGCGACCCGGCGCCCGCCACCGGCCGCGACGCCAGCACGCCCCTCTCCTCGGCCCTGGGCAATCAGCTCTACCTGGATGAGCTGGATGCTGCCTTGGCGACGATCCGTCAGCGCGCTGGCATAGACCGCTTTGAGCTGATCGGCCTGGACGCCTGCCTGATGGGCCAGCTCGAGGTGTACAACATGCTGGCCAATCACGCCCGTTACGCGGTGGCCTCGGAGGAGACCGAGCCGGCCCTGGGCTGGGCTTATGCCGGTTTCCTGAGCACCCTGGTGGCCAATCCCAGCATGTCGGGCGCCGAGCTGAGCGCGCTGATCGTGGATAGCTACATCCGCGAGGATCAGCGCATCGTGGACGACGAGGCGCGCGCCGACCTGCTGCGCCAGGGCTCGCCGATGGGCGGGCTGTTCGGCTTCCAGGCCCCCTCAAGCGCCGAGGTGGCCAGCCAGATGGGGCGCAACGTCACCTTGAGCGCGGTCGATCTGTCGGCGGTGCCCGCGCTGATGGGCAGCCTCAACGACCTGTGCGCCAGGCTGCAAGAAGCCGACCAGCGGCCGGCGGCCCAGGCGCGCAGCTATGCACGCTCGTTCACCAACATCTTTGGGCAACAGGTGCCGCCCGCCTATCTCGATCTGGGCCACTTTTTGCAGCTCCTGCAGCAGGCCCAGGTCGAACCGGCGGTGAACCAGGCCGCGTCGAGCGCTCTCAGCGCGCTCGATGCGGCGGTAGTGGCCGAGAAGCACGGCTCGAGCCGCTCGGGCGCCACGGGCGTCGCGATCTATTTCCCCAACTCGCAGCTTTTCCGCACGCCCGCCACCGGGCCCACATCGTACACCGCCGTCGCCAGCCGCTTTGCCGCCGACTCGCTCTGGGATGACTATCTGGCCTACCACTACACCGGGCGCGCTTTTGACGCCACGGCCCGCCAGGCCGCCGTCCCCGACTCCGGCGCCACGGTGAGCGCGCCCGGCCGGGGCACGATGCAGCTCTCCGCCGTCGAGCTCTCCGATACGGTGGCGATGCCCGGCTTCCCTGTGCTGCTCAGCACCGATATCTCTGCCGAGAACCTGGGCCATGTGCTGTTTTTTGCGGGCTACTATGACCCCGACGCCAACTCGCTGTATGTGGCGGATATGGACTATATGGAGAGCGCCGACACGCGCGAGGTGGACGGCGTGTACTATCCGGT
>JAFGLK010000069.1 GCA_016928125.1 Anaerolineae bacterium | reverse complement strand
CGCCCTGTGCTGGCCGAGGGTTGCGCGTTGTGTTTGCGCTCTCGGTATTGCCCCTGATGCGGCGCGCACGTATACTTGGCGAGCTTCAGCCGGGCTTGCTGAGGCAATATGTGCTGGGAGGATGGAACGGCGATGAGGATCACGGATGTTCAGGCTTCGGTTATCGGTCGCTCTGTGCCGCACAGTGGGGGCAGTGTGTGGACCTTGGTGCGGGTATACACGGACGCAGGCATCGTGGGCACTGGCGAGTGCAACTCTGCGGGGCCCTTCACGAATGGCTTTGCCACGAAACAAGCTGTCTTGACGCTGAAGCAGCATCTTTTGGGGCAGGATCCCATGCAGATTGGGCCCCTGTACGAGGTCATGAGGCGGCGCGGTCGCTATTCGGGCGGCTCCACGGCGCCGATGACTTTTGCCCTCACAGGAATAGAGAATGCCCTTTGCGATGTGGCGGGCAAGGCGCTCGGGGTGCCCGCGTACCAGCTCTTGGGCGGCAAGTTCCGCGATGAGATCCGTCTGTATGCCGATTGCCATGCGGGAGAGACCCACGAGCCGGCGGCGTACGCCGAAAAGGCGCTGGAGGTGCTCGACGAGGGCTACACGGCGGTCAAGTTCGATGTGGATGGGGTGAGCCCGGGCAAGAAGGACCGCTTCAACTGGACGCTGAGCGCCCGTGAGATGACCCACATCATCGAGTTGATCAGCGCCACCCGCGAGGCCATCGGCTATGACATCGATCTGGCCATCGACTGCCACGGGCAGTTCGATATGGGCTCGGCCATCACTTTGGCACGGGCCGTGGAGCCTCTCCGACTGATGTGGCTGGAGGAACCGATCCCCGCCGAGAACGTCGAGGCGCTGGCTCAGGTGCGGGCGGCCACGAGCACACTCATCTGCACGGGTGAGAATCAGTACACGCGCTTCGATTTCATCGAGCTCTTGGCCAAGCGGGCGGTGGACGTGGTTATGCCGGATCTGGCCAAGGCGGGTGGGATGTTCGAGGGCAAGCGCATCGCGGATATTGCCGATGCGTACTATGTGCCCTTGGCGCCTCACAACGTGTCATCGCCGTTGGGGATGATGGCAGCCTGTCATGTGTGCGCTGCCGTGCCCAACTTTTTGGCGCTCGAGTTTCACGGCCGCGAGATCCCTTGGTGGCAGGACCTCTGTGAGGGCGATAAGCCTTTTGTGCATGATGGCCTCATGACCGTGTCGGAGCGGCCTGGTCTCGGTGTCGAACTGAATGACGAGGTTGCCAGGTCTCTGCTGTGGAATGGCGATAGCTATTTCGACTAGCATTGACCCATGGAGGATCCAACCGACGTCGGGCTCGTGGGCCTGTCCGATCTGTGGCGCCGGTTCCGCTCTATCTGGAGACGGCCCTCCACTCGCGAAGCGCATGAGGCTGCCGAGGGTTTGACATGCGTACGCGCCCAATCTAGGATGAGACGCGAGCTCGACGAGGCCACCGAAGGGCTGAGCATCGTGTTGGGCCCAAATGCCGAGCACTTTTGGCGCGGTGTCGACGCGCGCGTTCACTAGGCTTTGCGTGAATTCGGTCGTCGTACGACGGTCTCTGCAAAGAACTCCTGCAGTCGAGGCGCGTCGGACGTTCGCTTAGCCATCCTGGGTTGCTGCTCAAGCAGGCCATTGCGTCGTGCGAGGGACATGCTGTCGATAGGGCGAAAAGCAGGCAAGGCCGCTCAAAGCATCGCGCATCGTGCGAGATCCTGGGGGATCCGATGGGCTTCATGGCTTTGGGTAGCCCCGTTAGCCGTTTTGGTGCTGGCGCTGTGCGCCCCCTCGTTGCGTTATGGTCTCATGTGGGACGATCCTGCGTGGTACTGGCAAAGCGTCGCGCCCCCGGTATTGCGTGCGCTCTTGCCTCTGCCGACGTTTCAGTTCTACCGTCCGTTCACGATTCTGCTGAACCGCAGCTTGGTCTCGGCCCAGGGAGTCGTCAACGTCCGGCTCGCGCACGGGATCCAGATCGCAGCGCACCTCGTGGCCGTCCTGGTCAGCGTGCCCGCGCTGCAGGTTATGGGATTCAGCCGTCGTGAGAGCCTGTGCGCAGCGGCCATCCTGGCGGCGCATCCTTTTTCGCACCAGGCTGTGGCCTGGCAGGCCCCTCAACAGCCAATGGCCCTGGCTCTTGTCCTATTGGCCTTTCTGAGCGCGGCCCGTTACAGCGAGCGGCGCGCCAGAGTTGCTTTGGCAGTGTCTGTAGTGTTGTACGTCGCCGCGCTCCTGATCCAAGAGAGCGCGGCTCCTCTCTCGCTTCTGTTCCTGTGGCCGGCTCATCGCGATCGCAGGGTTTGGCGCAAGCTCCAGCAGCGCATCTGGCCCTTGCTCCACGTCGCTCTGGCGGGCGTCTTCATGCTAGTTTGGCTCATGGCGCCGCGACGAGGTGGCATCGTCGGGGGTGGCCTTCAGCCTGAAGTGATGGTGTATCTGATCCAGGGGGTGGTCTACCCATTCGCCCGCGCTATTGCCGCGTTGCGGATCGACATATCGCCTCTGCCCCTCGGGGCGCTCCTGATCGCTGCCTGGCTGGCGCTGGTCCTGTGCACCTGGAAGCGCGATCGTGCCAGCAGCGGGCTCAAGGCATCTCTGCTCATGCTGCTCGGCATCGCGCCAGTGTGGGTGGGACTCTCGTGGCCTTATGTCAAATTGGGTAGCCGTCTGCTCTACCCGGCCACCCTGGGCATCGGGGCGCTCTGGGGCCGATGCATGGCCTGGCCGCGTCTTGCCGAGCCCAGGCGGCGGTACGCAGGCTTGGCTGTGTCTGCGATTCTGCTGGCCCTCGCTGTAGGCCAATGGGGCCGCTTCACGCGGCTGTACAATGTGGGCTTGGCTCATCTCGCGCAAACCGTGGAGTTGATGGCCGCTCGCTCGGGCGAACGGTTGCTCCTGGTCAACTATCCCGATCGCCTGGAGATCCGCCCCCGACTCTATCCGCTTGGCTTCTGGGGCCTGACCCTCGCGCCTGAAGCAGAACCGCTGTCCGACTATGCCCTGGCTACCTATGGCACGAGCGCCGAGACGCGCTCAGTGTCTGCCTTTGCCGTCGGATTCGCGTCGCGCGAGCAGTTTGCCTATCGCGTGGATTTGCGTGGGTCAGACATCGGTGCCGAGGCCCTGTTCGAAGGCTCCCAATGGGCCGATGCCCTCTACCTGACCACTTACACGAGCAGCGATGTGCTCTCTCTGGATTACGTGGGTGCGGTGCAAGACGATGATGGAAGGTCCTACGGGGTCCGTTTCGGCGATGCGGCTGAACTCCTCGAATCCCGCGTCATGCTCTTGGGTGAGGCGCCGCCACAGGCGTCCGTCGACCTGCTGTGGCGTGCTCGGCAACCTTTCCAGGCGGAGGATACTATCTTCCTGCACGTACTGACCGAAACGGGTCAGTACGTCACGGGGGCTGACGGCGACGCTGCGGCGGGCCTGCTGCCCCTGAGGGCTTGGATTCCTTCTCGCTTGGTGGCCGATCGCCGTTGGGTGAGTCTGGATGGGCTGCCCCCCGGTCGCTATGTGGTGACGGTCGGCCTCTACAACCGAGTGAGTGGCGAGCGATATGCGGCGTTCACTGCGCAAGGGGAGCGCGTAGCGATGGATGAGGTCCCCATACACAGGTTTGGGCTGCCCTGAGGCCATGGAGCGCGGCACGTTACCGCCAGGGGCCGGCCAGCCGATGATTTGATGCAACGCCCTGGCAATGGTATAATGCGCCCACTTGCGGAGAGGTCGCATAGTCCGGTCGAGTGCGCACGATTGGAAATCGTGTAGGCCAAAAGCCTCGCGGGTTCGAATCCCGCCCTCTCCGCCTATTT
>JAFGLK010000499.1 GCA_016928125.1 Anaerolineae bacterium | reverse complement strand
CGCATGTGGCGGCGAGCCTACGAGGAAGAGGACATCGTCTGCAACCCCTACGCCACGGTCAGCCTGGCGCCCTACGGGCCCATGGTGGGGCTGGAGGAGGAATGAAGGAAGCCATCCAGGACTACATCGAGGCGCTCAGCGAGGACGGCCTGCCCGTGCCAGAGGAGCGCTTTGAGGCGCTCCTCGTGGCCGTATGAGTCCGCTTCCCCGAATGAGTGCTCGCCCTATCGGTCGATGGGCGTGCCGTCGTCGGGATGGTACAGGCCATAGAGGCGCTTCGGGACGATCGCTCTGTCCGATTCGTCTGTGTACGAACCCCTCGAGACCCGCGTATCGAACCCGACCTTGTCCGCCATCGCCTCCTCGTCGAGCTCGATGCCCAGACCGGGCCCCTGCGGCAGATCGATGAACCCCTCCTTGTTCTCAAAGGGCTCCTTCAGATAGCCATCGCCCAGCGACACGTGCTCCTGGATGACAAAGTTGGGGATCGAGGCATCCAGGTGCAGCGAGGCCGCCAGGGCGATGGGCCCCAGAGGACAATGCGGGGCGATGCCGGCATAGTAGGCTTCAGCCATGCCGGCGATGATGCGCAGCTCATAGATGCCGCCCGCGTGCGAGATGTCGGGCTGCAGAATCGAGGCCGCGCCGATCTCCAGGACCCTGCGAAAGCCCCACTTGGTGAACAGCCGCTCGCCCGTGGCGATGGGGATGTGCGTCTTGCGCGCCAGGGCGGCCAGCACCTCCTCGTTCTGGCACTGCACCGGCTCTTCGATGAACATCGGCTGGTAGGGCTCCAGCGCGTGAATCAGCAGCCCCGAGGTCTGCGGGCTCACCGCGCCATGGAAATCGATGGCGATGTCCACATCCCTGCCCACCGCGTCGCGCATGGCGGCAAAGCGCTCCACGACGCGGTCCACCCAGCCTGGGGTCTCGATGATGCGCGCCGGACGCGGCCCCAGGACACCCGTCTTCAGCGCCGTGAACCCCTGCGCCACCAGCCCCCGGGCAGCCGCGGCAGCCTCATCGGGCGTCGCTCCCCCGCAATGGCTGTAGATGCGGATGCGGTCGCGCATGGGGCCGCCCAACAGCTTGTAGACCGGCACGCCCATCGCCTTGCCTGTCAGGTCCCATAGCGCCTGCTCCACACCGGAGAGGGCGCTGGTCAGGATCGGGCCACCGCGATAGAAGGCATGCTTGTACATCGCCTGCCAGTGATAGGCCACCCGCGTCGGATCTTGCCCGATCAGATACTCCTCGAGCTTTTCCACCGCCTTGGCCACCGTCAGAGGTCGGCCTTCCAGGATCGGCTCGCCCAGGCCGACCAGCCCTTCATCCGTGTGCATCTTGAGAAAGAGCCAACGCGGCTTGACGAGAAAAGTCTCCAACTTGGTGATCTTCATGGCTATCCTCCATGGTGGTCCCCGGCGGGACCAAGTGATTCCAGCGATTGATCCCACAGAAGACAAGATCTGCTGAGCATGGTCGACACCCAGCAGACCCTCGGCAGAATAGGACTGAACCCTTGCAATCAGCCTTTGATCCCGCTCATCACGATGCCCTTGACGAAATACTGCTGCGCCATGAAAAAGAGCGCCAGACACGGTGCAGCTGTGATGATCGAACCGGCCATCAGCACCGCCTCACGAGGCTGATCCCCTGAAAAGGGCGAGGCATTAAAGTAGCGCAGGCCAATGGCTACCGTAAATCTCTTCGGATTGTTCAGGAAAATGAGTGGCTGGATGAACTGGTTCCAGCTGCCCAAGAACGAGAAGATCATCACCGTGGCCAACGCGGGACGGCTGAGCGGGAGGATGACGTTCCAGTAGATGCGGAAGGACGACGAGCCGTCGATACGCGCCGCCTCGTCAAAATCCTTTGGAATCGTCATAAAGAACTGGCGCAACAGAAAGATGAAAAACGCGCCCCCACCAAAAAACTCCGGAATGATCAGTGGTTTGAACGTGTCGATCCAGTTCAACCAGCGAAACAAAAGAAAGGTTGGCACAATGGTCACGGGCCAGGGGATCATCATGGTACTGAGCACCAGGAAGAAGAGCCCGTCGCGGCCGGGAAACCGAAAACGGGTGAACCCAAAGGCCACGGCCGAAGATGAGAAGACCTGCCCGATTAGCGATAGCACGGTGATGAACACGGTGTTAAGGATGAAGCGGCCAAACGGCGCCAGTTCGAACACCAGGGCATAGTTTTTCCACTGGGGCACGGCCGGTAACCAGGCCGGCGGGTACGAGTAGATCTCCGCCGCACTCTTCAGCGAGCTGGCAGCAGTCCAGAAGAACGGCAGACCAAAACCCACCGCGCCGATGGTGGCCACGATATAGAGGACGATCTGAGTGCGAGTTCGATAGCTGGCGCCCCCTGCGGCCTCGATGAACGCTCTCCGACTGGTCGCTACCTGCGTCGCCATCATCTCGCCTCCGAAAACTCATAGTAGACCCAGCGATTGGAGAGTGCGAGCTGGATCAGTGTCAGACTGACCACGATGATAAAGAGAAACCACGCCAACGTGCATGCGTAGCCCATCTGGAAGTAGCTGAAGGCGTTATAGTACAGGTGAAGCATGTAGAACCAGGTAGCATAGTTGGGCCCGCCACTGGTGGCCACATAGGCGATGGTGAACACGTTAAAGCTGCCGATGATGCCGAGGATCAAGTTGAAGAAAATCGTCGGGGAGATGAGGGGGACCGTGATCCGAAAGAACTTGGCCCCTCCGCTAGCCCCATCGATCTCTGCGGCCTCGTAGAACTCAGTGGGCACGCCCTGCAAACCAGCCAGGAAGATGATCATGCGACCACCGCCGATCGAGCCCCAAAGCGAAATTAGGATGATGGCAGGAATGGCCCACTCGGTGCTCGCCAGCCAGCCTGGCCCTTTGATGCCTACTAGACGCAGGATGTCGTTGACGAGACCGACCTGCGGGTGCAGCAACCAACCCCATAGGATCGCGGTGGCGACGGAGGGCGTCAAGGAGGGCAAATAGTAGATGGCCCTGTAGAGGCTCTTGGCGCGGGCGATCTTGTCCAGCACAAGGGCGAGGATGAGCGACCCGGCCACGCCCAGAACCACGTTAAACAGCGAATAGTACCCCGTACGCCCGAGCGACGGCCAGAAAAGTGGATCCCTGACGAGCGCCTCCTGGTAGTTCTCGAGTCCGATCCACTGCGCCGGCGAGCCGATCTTATACTGTGTGAAACTGAGATAAAGCGAAGCAAAGATCGGGTAGGCCGTAAAGATCAGGAACCCTAGAAGAAAAGGGCTGATCCACAGATAGCCCTCAAGCGCTTCTCGTCGGGCGCGAGGTGAGCGGAGAACAGTGACGAGGCTCATAGCAACTCCTCATCGTCGTGATGAGCAGGGGCGGGGCGCCCCAGGGCGCTCCGCCCCCACAGGGCTCCGGTTACAAGGGTCTCTCCAAAGCTAGGGCTTGGGCTTGTCGATGATCGCTTGGACCTGGTCGACAACGCCATCGATGAAGCCCTTGGTGGGTGTCTCCTTGCCCACCCACAGCGGCTGCAAGAGCTGACCGAGAGCCGACTCGACTTCGGCCTGGCGCCAGTTGCCCACGATGATCGAGTCCTGGGCCTTGGCCATGATGTCACGAAAGACGGGTCGAACCGGATCCGTCAGCAACACCGGGCTGTTGTAGGCGCCAATGGTGCCGCCGATGGTCCCGCCGATGACGCCCAGAAGCACGCCCGAGTCTTCGTTGCAGATGTACTTGACCCACTCAAAGGCCTCGGTCGGGTTCTTGCTCTGGGAAGTGATCGAGTCGCAGTCCACCTCAAAGTCCGAGCCCCCGACGCCCGCGGGGCCGATCGGGTTGTTCACCACCATCCACTTGAACTTGTCACCGATGGTATTACGCAGCACACAGGCCCACGTGCCTGCCTGGAACATGCCCAGATTGCCAGAGGTCCACATCTGGCTGGTGCCGCCAATGATCTGCTCCGGCGTGGGCGAGACCTTGTGCACCTGGAAGAGCTCGTACAGCCAGTTGACCGAAGCCATCCCCTCCTCTGAATTCAACAGGAAGGTCATGCCGTCGGGGCTCAGAAGCTGCCCACCCCAGGCGCGGATGCCGGTGAGCAGGGCCTTCCAGCCCGTCTCCATCAGCGTGCCAAACACCGGCCGATCGCCCGCGATCTCCTGGATCGCCTTGGCCATGGTGACCATATCGTCGCGCGTCCATTCAGGCTGAGGCGGCTCGAGTCCGGCCTCCGCGAGCAGCGCTTCGTTGTAGTACACATTGG
>JAFGLK010000498.1 GCA_016928125.1 Anaerolineae bacterium | reverse complement strand
ATGCCTGGGTACATTCAGCTCATCAAGTACACGAAGGAAGGCCTGGCCGACATCAAGAATTCCCCTCAGCGCATCAAGGAAGCCAGAGCGGCGGCCGAGAAACTGGGGATCAGGGTCGTAGGCGTGTGGGTTACTATGGGGGAGTACGACCTAGTATCAATAGGCGATGCCCCCAACGACGAGGCGGTGGCCGTCTATACACTGGCGCTTGCCAGACTAGGCAACGTCACCACTCAGACCATGCGCGCGTTCAGCGAGGACGAGTTCGCGCAGATTGTCAGCAAACTACCCTAAAGGAGCACGACTGCACGCACTCACGCGATATACGGCATAGGTGCCAGACACCCCTTGGGGTGTCTGGCACCTTGCGCAATGGGCTACGCACTGTGCCGCCACACGTCCCACGCCGCCTGCAGGATCGCCATCGTCGGCAGGGCAGCCGCTACGTCCACCTGAGGCGGCCGGCCAGTGCGAAGGGCTTCAATGAACTCCTCGTCCTGGCGCCTGACATGGCCGCGCTCGCCCCGCGCGTCCAGGATCACGCCCTGGCCGTTTGAGAGCGTGCCGTGGTCGCACACGATGGTCTCCTCCTCGCACAGCAGGCGATAGTCGTGCAGTCCCTGGTGTGCGTTGTGCGACAGCGTCACGCTCACCGGCACGCCTGAGGGCGTGCGCCACTGCAGGTCCCAGTCGATGGGGATCTCGAGCCCCGGCCAGGGCCGGCCGTGCTGGGCCTGCAGATTCACTGCCTCCGTCTCGCCCAGCAGGGAAAGCACGCCATCCACCGTGTGGCAGCCATGGTGCCAAAGCAGATTGTCCTGCCAGGGCGTGCGCGCCGCCGAGGTCTGCAGCGTGCCCCGGCGCAGCATGTAGAACCGGGCGATCACGTGCAACGGGTGCAGCTCGCCCGCGCGGATGCGCCGCGCCAGCTCGATCCGCCCCAGCTCAAAGCGCTCGGTGTGGCAGACCATCACCGAGCGACCCACCTGCCGAGCCAGGCGCCCGATCTCCTGCGTCTCTTGCAGGCTCATGGCCAAGGGGATCTCGCAAAGCACATGCTTATCGGCCGCCAGCGCCGCCACCGTCTGCTCGAAATGCAACGCGTTGGGCGTCGTGATCGCCACGGCATCCAAGGAGCTGCGCCCCAGCGCCGCCGCAAGCTCACCCTCCGCGTGGGCGTAGCCTTGCTCATGCGCAAAGGCGGCGGCCTTGTCGAGAGTCGAGCCCACCACCGTGTCGAGCACCACCCCCGGGATAGCTCGCAGGCTCGCGCTATGTGAAGCGGCCATGCGGCCCGTGCCTACCATGCAGATACGCATCGTCCTCTCCTTCATTGCACGACGGAGCGTAAGGCGGTCTCCGGCTCAAGCCCTGGCGAAGGCCGCGCGCTTTCGACGAAGGTGTGTATGGATCTCATCTTGGCCTGAGGGAGAGGGCCTGTCAAGCGCCACGCACCGAGTCCTTGGCCGCCGCCAGTCCCATGGTCGGGATATACCCACAAAGAGGCTTTTGGAACCACGCGCAGTTCTGCATACAATTAGCGAGCTAAAGATTAGCCAACTAAGGGAGCGAGGCCAGCGTGGATCGAGACAAGGAAGAGTCGGCGGGCTATTTGCTGATGCAGATCTTTCGCCTGCGCCGGCAACAGGCCCATGCGCGTCTGGAGGAACTGGGGCTGTATGGCGGGCAGCAGTGGGTGTTGCGCACGCTGTGGCACGAGCAGGGCCTGACCCAGTCAGAGTTGGCCGAGCGAGTGCACGTGCGCCCGGCCACGGCGACTCGTGGGCTGAGGTCTATGGAGCGCGCGGGCCTGATCGAGCGCCGCCGCGATCCGCAGGATGCGCGCGCGGTGCGCGTCTATGTGACGGAGGCAGGCCTGGCACTACGCGGCGACCTGGAGGCCACCTGGCAGCGCTTTGACGAGATCACCTTTGCGGGCTTTGCAGCCCAGGAGATCGACGCCCTGACCGGTTACCTGCGGCGCATCCTGGCGAATCTAGAGTCCATGCACAGAACCTCCTCCGAAAGCCCCTCACGCGGCTCCGCCGCGACAGAAAGGATGCCCAGATGACATCGTTGCGACGCATATTGCGCTTTGCGCGGCCCTATCGGCTGCAGGCGCTGCTGGCCATGCTGCTCATCATCGGGGTGACGGCCACTGACCTGGCGGCCCCGCGCCTGACGCAGCGGATCATCGACGAGGGCCTCGCCCAGGGCAAGCCGGACGTTATCACCAGCACGGCGCTGCTCATGGTGGGCGCCGCTGTCCTGGGTGCGCTCCTGGCCGTGGCCAACACGATCTATTCCGTGCGCGTGAGTCAGAGCTTTGGCGCCGATGTGCGCAGCGCCTTGGTGCACAAGGTGCAGACCTTCTCCTTTGGCAATCTGGATCGTCTGCAGACCGGTCAGCTGATCGTAAGGGCCACCAGCGACATCAACCAGTTGCAGATGATCGTCATGCTGGCCATGCGCATGTTGGTCCGGGCGCCGCTCTGGATCATCGGCAGCGTGGTCATGCTCCTCATCGGCAGCCCGCAGATGATGTGGATCATGGTGGCGCTGATCCCGGTGATCTTTGGCTTGATGGGACTCTTTGCGGGCAAGGCCCGCCCGCTCTTTTTGCTCGTGCAGGCCAAACTGGATCGCCTCAACGAGGTGCTGCAGGAGAATATGGCTGGCGTGCGTGTGGTCAAGGCGTTCGTGCGCGCCGATCATGAGAACACCCGCTTTGATGGCGCCAACGACGACCTGACTGCCCAGAGCATTCGAGTCCACCAGTTCCTGGCGGTGCTCATCCCCAGCGTGCTGATGATCGTCAATCTGGCCATGGTGGCCGCGGTGTGGCTTGGCGGCACCTATGTGATTAACGAGCGCCTCACCGTAGGTCAGTTGCTGGCCGCGCTCAACTATCTCACCCGCGCCCTCTTTCCGCTGGTGATGTTGGGCGGCATGATTGGCCCCCTCTCCGCAGCGGACGCCTCGGCGGGCCGCATTCTGGAGGTGCT
>JAFGLK010000497.1 GCA_016928125.1 Anaerolineae bacterium | reverse complement strand
CTGCGCGGCCGGCTTGCTCTATGGCGCCCAGCCCGCTTATCCCTGGTTCGCGAGCTCAGTGGCACTGCTGCTCTGCACATTGGTGATCATGTCCTTTGTGCGCGACCCCAAGACAGCGGAGGTGTAGAGGATCCGGTCGGACCGCGTCAGGCAGGCGCGCTTGCAGCCGGCTCCACGCCCGATTATCTAGATTGGACAAACATTGCGCTTCCGCTATATTAGGTGAGGTACCAAAAAAAGCACAGATAGCTGAATCGGGGGATGGAGCATGGCAGGAAAGGGCAATCTCGTCGTCGGACAGTCTGGAGGCCCAACAGCGGTCATCAACAACAGTCTCGTCGGCGTCATTCACGAGGCGATGCAACATGATGAGATCGACGGGATCTATGGCATGCTCAACGGCATCCGCGGTGTGATCAACCGCGAATTTGTCGACCTGCGCCAAGAATCGGCGTCGACACTCGAGACCTTGCGTTATACGCCGGCCTCTGCGCTGGGCACCGTGCGCTACAAGGTGAAAGCCGAGGAGTATGACCCGATCATCGACGTGTTACAAGCCCACGAGATCCGGTACTTTATCTACATTGGCGGCAACGATTCCGCGGATACCTCGCACAAGATCCATCTCGCCGCGCAGCGTCGAGGCTATGAGCTCTATGTGCTCGGGGTCCCCAAAACGGTGGATAACGACCTAGCCATGACCGACCACTGCCCCGGCTATGGCAGTGCAGCGCGATTCGTGGCCTCGGCCATTCGCGACACAGGCTTTGACACCGAGGCTATGGGCGAGAGCGGTCCGGTCAAGCTTGTGGAGATCATGGGTCGTAATGCGGGCTGGCTGACGGCCGCCGCCGCGCTGGCTAAGGAGGCCGAGGGCGATCCCCCCCACCTGATTTATGTGCCTGAGCGGCCCGTTTCGGCTGCTCAGATCGCCGACGATGTGCGCGCAGCGCGTGATAAGCATGGCTATTGCGTCGCGGCCATCAGCGAGGGGTTGCTCAACGAGGATGGCATCCCCTTTGGCGAGGTGAACGCGCCCGGCTTTGTGGATGCTTTCGGGCACGTGGCCAAAGGTGGGGTGGTCGAGGTGATCGCAGAGATCATCCGCGAGCACGTGGACTTACGGGCACGCTTTGACAAGCCGGGCTACCTGCAGCGCTCCTCTGCCGGGCTGCAATCGTCGACCGATCGCGAAGAGGCCTACAAGGTGGGTCGGGTGGCGGTGCGTGCCGCTGTGGCCGGCCATAGCGGCGAGATGGTGACTCTCGAACGTGAGCCGGGCCCAATCTATGTCTGCACCACCGGATTAGCACCCCTCGAGAAGGTCGCGAACGTCGAGCGCTTCCTGCCCGACGAGTTCATCAAGGCCAGCAACAATGGCGTGACCGACGCCTTTGTTGCCTATGCCCGCCCGCTCATCGGTGAGCCCTTGCGCGCCTATGCCCGGCTGGCCAAGCATCCGCTGCCAAGCCGTTAGCTCCTTGCCTGCCAATCGCATCCCCGTGTGAACACCAGGAGCGCTCATCGAGCGCTCCCTTGGCGTTTTTGAGGACCCGACAGGCCAGGCGGATACCAGGCTCCGTGGCTTCCGCCAGTCTGGCTTGATCCCTCAGATGCACCTGAGACTCACCCGGCGGAGTGGCTCGTTCTGGGCGCCTTGACCTACGGTGCGAGATCGAGCACGACGACGCTGTCCACAGCATCGGGCGCCTGAGCAGGCCCCGAGATCGTCGCCTTGGAACCGCTCTGCGTCAAGGGCAGCGGACTCTCAGGGTCGGCGAGCAGGTAGGCCTTTTTCGCCTGGGGTAGACCCTCGAGCTCGATCTGGCCCGCTGTCGGCCAGTCGAAGACGTGCAGAAAGAGACGGTTGCCCTTGAGCGTGCTGCGACACCAGGCTAGCCCTTGGATCGGCCCCGGCTTTGAGCCATAGATGGATTCGCCATGCAGAGCGAGCCAGCGCCCCATCTCCTCAAGCCGTGTGACGCTGGGCTCCGGAATGACGCCCTCCGCAGTCGGCCCTACATTGAGAAGGTAGTTGCCGTTCTTGCTCACGATGTCCACCAGCTTGTGGAGCATCTCCGCGCTCGACTTCCAGTTTTGATCCGTGCTCTTGTAGCCCCAGGTATCGTTGATGGTGGCCGGGGTCTCCCAGTCGGCCTCGACGGCGGTCTCAGGGATGCGATTGTCGCCCGCCTCGCCATAATCTCCCAAAGCGTTGCCGATGCGTCCGCTGACCAGGCACTCGGGCTGGATCTCGTGCACCAGCTCGAGGAGTGAGCGACTTTGCTCCACTGTGATGCGCTTGGGCGTGTCGAACCAGATCAGGCCGATCGGGCCATACTGGGTGAGCAGTTCGCGCACCTGCGCCTTGACATAGTGCTCGATGTACCCGTCGAAATCCTTGCCCCCCTCGTCATAGTCCCAGTCGTTGCCGTCGCCGTCGGGATGGTGCCAGTCTTGCGTCTGCGAGTAGTAAAAGCAAAGCTTGATGTCCTGTCGCGCGCACTCGTGCGCCAGCTCGGCGATGGGGTCGCGCCTAAAGGGCGTGGCATCCACGATATTGTAGGGCGACATGTGCGTATGATACATGCAAAAGCCATCATGGTGCTTGGCCGTGATGACGATGTACCTCTGCCCTGCACGCTTGGCCAGGGAAACCCATTCGGCTGCGTCAAAACGGACGGGGTTGAACTGGGCCGCCAGCTGCTCGTATTCGGCCACCGGGATCCTGGCTCGATACATGATCCACTCTCCGATGCCGGGTATCTCCTGGCCCTGCCAGATCCCGGCGGGCACAGCATAGAGCCCCCAGTGGATGAACAGGCCAAAGCGGGCCTCGCGCCACCAGCGCAAGCGCGCATCGCTGGCCGAGTCTGCTCGCTGGCGCACCTCATCACGAATCGCCTGCGGTCGATCTACCATGGTTTGTCTGCTCCCTTTTTGCGTTGGTGGCGGAACCTACCTCACCAGAACGTGTCTGGACCCTTGAACCAGACGCATGATATCGCAGAAGGAACATGCTCACAAAGGGCCAGAAGCCACACTCTGGCCTGACATCAGAGACCGTCGTGCAGGCCCTCGAGTGCAGGTATGAGCTCACCGAGGTGGTTCAACACAACCCCCAAAGGGTGGGCTGTGACCACATTGGCGCACCAAGCCGGGGTGTAGGGCGTGCGCAAGAGAAAGAAGGGGATGCCCATCATGAGGGG
Source organism: Anaerolineae bacterium (assembly GCA_016928125.1). Next base: position 4,138 of record JAFGLK010000497.1, on the reverse strand, counting down.
CACGGCTCCCGGCAGGGACAGCGTGTCGCCCACCACGGCCAGGCGAGAGCCGTCGGACATGGCGGCGGTCAAGGCCCGATGGTAGGCGGGCCGCCTGAGGTCGATGCGACGTCCGTCGTCGAGAGGCCAGACCTGGGTCGGGCCCAGCGTCGGATGGTCGAAAAGCTGTGTCCAGTGCGGATCCATGGCGTACTGGCGTGTATCGCCCAACACGGGCACCTGGCCTGGCAGCGCGAGGGCATCCAAGAAGCGTTGCACCTTGTCGCCTAATGAGTTAGTCAGCACGATGGGCCTGCACACCGGGTGAACGAGCAGGGCACTCAGCATCTCGAGCGCGCCGGGGCGAAAGCGCGGCGTGAGCTCAGCCGTGTGACGATGAAAGAGGTAGTTGGTGCAGTCGACGATGGGATCGTATTCTGCCTGCCCAAAGGCGTGCGCCACGGCTTCTGCGTAGCCTGAGTCGGCGCGCAACATGGCCTGGAGCGTGGAGGTGTTGAGGATAAAGGCGCCTTCGTCGCAGTAGGAGGCTACGAGGCCATTGACCTCCCACCAGTAACACTGCGGCGCGGCCAGGAGGCGCGCCTGTGTGGCGGCATAGTCCGCGGCTAGCTCCTCGCGGGGCGCCTGCAAGATCTCACGCGCCAGCGTATCTAGAGAGAGCTCCGCCAGAGGCCTGGCCTGCTCCTCCTCCGCCGTCAGGGTGCCATCAAAATCGATGATGACCTGGAGCAGACCAGACCGAGCCGGTGCGGCGTGATCAGACAAAGATCTTGCCGGGGTTGAGGATCCCTTTTGGATCGAGCACCCCCTTGATGCCTTGCATGATCTGGACTGCCCTCGCGCCGACGGCGTCGACGAGATAGGGGCTGCGCGTGGCGCCTACACCGTGCTCGCCGGTGATGGTGCCCTTCACCGATAGGGCGAGACGATAGAGTTCCTTGCGGGCGGCCAGGAGCCGCTCACTCCAGATGTCGTCGGGCATGTCATAGCGCATGAACTGGATGTGCACATTCCCGTCGCCAGCATGCCCGAACGAGTAGGCGCAGATGCCGATGCGCTCGCTGATCTCGTGGATGCCACGCAGGAGCGTGGGAATCTGAGAACGGGGAACCGACACATCCTCGGTCAGGCTGACCGGGCTCGCGTGCTTGAACGCGTCGATGATCACGCGGCGCGCCTCCCACAGGCGATCGCGCGTGGGCCGATCCTGCGCCACGAGCACATCCAGGGCCCCATGTTCCAGGCAGATTTCGCCTACCTCATCCAGATCGGCCTCGAGGTCCTCTGAACGCTTGCCCGTCATCTGGATCAACAGGTGGGCCGCTGCATCGCTAAAGGGCACCGTTTTGTTGAGCAGCGCCTCGGAGGCCTTGACGCATTCCCGTTCCATGAATTCCAGCGTGGTCGGCACGATGCCTCGCGCGATGATGTCGGCCACCGTGTCGGCCGCGTTCTGGAAGTCGTCATAAGGCACCAGCAGGTCGATCTGCGCCGCGGGCAGGGGCAGGAGCCGCAGCACGATCTCGGTGACGATGCCGAGCGTCCCCTCTGAGCCGACGATGAGCTGAATCAAGTTGTAGCCGGCCACGTTCTTCACCAGCTTGCCGCCCAGCTCCATCACATCACCATTGGCTAACACCACCTTGAGGCCGCTGACATAGTCTTTGGTGGTTCCGTATTTGACGGCGCGCGGGCCGCCAGCCCCCTCGGCGATGTTGCCGCCGATACAGCACGAGTCCTGGCTGGCGGGGTCAGGGGGATAGAAGAGGCCCTCGGCTTCGACCGCGCGATGCACATCGCCCGTGATCACGCCGGGCTCCACCGTGATCATGAGATTCTGATGATCGATCTCGAGAATGTGATTCATGCGCTCCATCGAGAGGACGATGCCCCCCTTGAGCGGCACCGCCCCGCCGCTCAGGCCGTATCCGCCAGCACGAGGGGTCACAGGGATCACATACTCATCGGCGAGCTTCATGATGGCCGAGACCTCATCGGTACAGGAGGGCCTCACCACCACCTCGGGCCAACCTATGACGCCCAAAGTCTCATCGTGCGTGTATGGCTCCAGGCGCTCACGGTCCAGGATGACGTGATCCTCACCGACGATGGCCTGCAATCCAGCGATGACGTTCGAATCGACCTGGCTGTACATACGGCCCCCTTGTGTTCGGTCAATCGATAAAGTCAGCGTATGAATGCCCGCATTGTAGAGAGCGCGCGCTTTCGTGTCAATATGGCGTTCGCACAGTCGCATATGGGCCAGGTCTGTGTCCTGGCGCGGGGAGGATGACGATCGCGATCAGACACGCGCTCGAAAACCGAGCGGATCCAGGCTCATCTCCTTCATGCGCGCTACATAGTGGAGATAATGCTTGAGTGGCACATCAGGGGGCACATGATGATCACACCAGGGGATATAGCCCCCTTCCGCCACCAGGGGCGCCACGTGGGCCAACTCGGCCTCGATGGCCACAGGGCCGGCGATCATGGCCCGCTTATCTATGCCGCCCAAGAGCCGCAATTCGCGGCCAAAGCGCTGGCGCAGATGCACCGGATCCATACCAGCGGCCCTCTCCATGGGATAGAAGCCGTTCACGCCGCCCTCGATCCAGAGTGGCAGCAGCGGCTCGGCATAGCCGTCGCTATCCACGATGATGAGCTCCAGGCCATGCTCGCGGATAAAGCCGGTCAGCCTCTTGTAGGGCTCGAGCATAAAGCGCCGAAACATCGCCGGTGAGATCAGGGGACCCGCCTTGTAGGCCATGTCCTCCCAGAGCAGGATATAGTCGAGTTCCACCTCCTCCAAGGCGCGGCGGGCTGCCTGACAGAGGAACTCGACCAGATAGTCCATCATCTGCTGCACCCACGCGGGGTCGTCATAGAGCGCCTGGCAGATGCCCTCCAGGCCCATCCAGTTGCGCAGCCAGCCAAACACCGAGCCCATGCGCAGCGTCAGGGGATAGTCGCGCTGGGCCCAGATGCGCGTCAGTTCCTCCCAGTATAGGGGATAACGAGCAGGCGACTCGGGGCTGAGACGCGGGATGAACTGCTCTTCCCAATCCTTGCGCGTGCCGAGCGGGAAGGCGAGCCATTGAGGCATGCGGAATGAATGCGCGCCTTTGAACTCTTTGACCACCACGCCCGAGTCGCGCCGCACGATACGATAGCTCTCGCTCTCTTCGAGCATCTCCTCCTCGAATCCGGGCAGCAGATTGAGGCGGACATCGATTTGCTCGCGCAGGCGGTCGTAGCCCAGGTACTGGGCCAGGTGTACGTCCTGAGGCAGGCCCTGATCGCGCCACACGGCCAACGTCTCGGGCCAAAAGCCCATCTCGCCCCAAGGGCAGCGGTCGCGTGGTCGGAAGTTCATCGTGGCCAGGAAACGCTCACGATCGTTCATGGGTTGCTCCTTGCCAGGATGCTCATGTGCATTACTTGGCTCCAGACTGCTGAACTAGGTGTGGATCGGTGCGCAGAAGCCCGTAGAGCACGCGATCCCAGCGCTGAGCGCCGCAATAAATCGCCTGGCGCTCACGACCCTCTTCGACAAAGCCGAGCTTCTCCAGGCAGCGACGCCCCGCACGATTGTACTCGGCTGTCGCGGCGGAGATGCGCACCAGATCCAGATGATCGAAGGCGTAGCGCAAGAGCACCAAAGACGCTTCGGTGCCATAGCCGTGTCCGCGATCCGCGCGGCGTGCCAGGCCACAGCCTAGCGTGGCCGAGCGATGACGCCAGTCGATGTTGGCCAACTGCACATCGCCCAGAAGTCGGCCATCCGTACCGTAGATGCCCAGGTAGAGCTGCTCTTTGCCCTGCTTGGCCTGCATCTCCTCGAACCATCGGTCGGCTCCCTCAATGGAGAGCCCTGGGTTCAACGGCTCGCTGGGCATATCGAGCACGGGCTCATAGGCCTGCCATAGCTCGCGACACTGCTCGCGCTCCAACGTGTGGAGCACCACATGTTCACCACTGAGCTCAATCATCGCTCCTCCTCTCCATGGACCCCTTTTCCAGGGCCGCTCTCGAATCTGCGATAGACTCCTCTCAGCAATAGGGCTGCAGCCTTGATCCACGGACCCTACTATGGCGAGTATCTGCCCGACGTCATCCGCGAGATCGCGTCACGCTACGG
>JAFGLK010000496.1 GCA_016928125.1 Anaerolineae bacterium | reverse complement strand
ATGCCCCATACACTGCCTACGCTGGCGCCTTACCTGATCGGCAAGAACGCGCTTGAGCGTGAGCGCATCTACCAGGATACCAAGCGCGCGCTAAGGCAGCAGGCCCGCATGGGCATCGCTCAGGTTGACATCGCCCTATGGGACATCGCGGGCAAGTACTACAACGCGCCGGTGTGGGAGTTGCTCGGCGGACATATCAAGCCCTTGCCATGCTATGCCAGCACCACGCACGGCGACCATAACGGCGGCTTGGATTCGCCGGAGGCCTATGCCGACTTTGCGGAGCGCTGTTTGGAGATCGGCTATCCGGCCTTCAAAATCCATGGTTGGGGCAACTCGTTGGTTGAGCTCGAGATCGCCAATATCCATGCGGTGGGCAAGCGCGTGGGCGGCAAGATGGACCTGATGCTCGACCCAGCCTGTGAGCTGAACACCTTCGGCGATACGGTCAAAGTCGGCTGGGCCTGCGACGATGAGCGGTTCTTCTGGCTGGAGGATCCCTACAAGGATGGGGGCATCTCGCAGTTCTCGCATCGCAAGCTGCGCCAGATGATCAAAACGCCCCTGCTGCAGACGGAGCATGTGCGCACGCTCGAGCCCCACGTGGACTTTGCCATTGCTGACGCCACCGACTACTTGCGGGGCGACATCAGCTATGATGGCATCACGGGCGTGATGAAGCTGGCCCATGCGGCCGAGGGCCTGGGCCTCGATATCGAGATGCACGGACCGGGTCCGGCGCAGCGCCATGTAATGACCTCTGTGCGCAACACCAACTACTATGAGATGGGCCTGCTCCACCCCAAGTGCGCGGGCACCGCGCCCAAGCTGTATAACAACTATGAGGATGCGCTCGAAGCGGTGGATGAGAAGGGTTGCGTGTATGCCCCAGAGGGGCCAGGGCTAGGCGCCGATCTCGACTGGGACTATATCAACAAGCACACGACCAACCGCTTCACCATCGACTAATGCCGAAATGCAGCGCGGCGGCGGGCAATGACCCGCCCCGCGCCAACAACTCCGAAGAAAGGCAAGAGAACACCATGAACAAGTTCGCGCCGCTCAATCTGTCGAGGGAAGAGATCATCACCTTCACGCCCCAATGGGAGGGCGAGCGTTTCGAGGATGGGCGCCCCAAAGTCTCGGACAGCCTGCTGGCGCGCATCAAGGAGGTTACGCTCACTCAGGCATGGGGTGTGCTGCGCAACGAGGGTTACCATTGGCAGTTCGAAGGCAACTGGATGTGCACGCAGCCGGGCAAAGTACTGGTTGGGCGAGCCGTAACCGCGGTCTACATGCCGCGACGCGAGGATGTCAGGTCGCTGATCTTTGAACAGGCCCACGCGGCCGGCTGCATCGGCGATCAGGTCTCGTGGCCGATCGATACATTGGTGCCCGGCGACGTCTATGTGGCCGATGTGTTCGGCAAGATCGAGAACGGCGCGGTGATTGGCGACAATCTCTCCACGTCCATCTATGCCAAAACGGGCAATGGGGTCCTGCACGACGGCTCGGTGCGCGACATCGAAGGGGTCCTTGAACTGGACGATTTCGTGGGTTTCTTCCGGGGCTTTCATCCGACTGTCGCGACGCCTACAGTCATGTTGATGGGCATCAACACGCCTGTCCGCATCGGCGGGGTGACGGTCATGCCCGGGGATGTCGTGCTGGGCAGCAACAATAGCGTAGTGGTCATCCCGCCCCACCTGGCGGAGAAGGTGGCGGTCACCTCGGAGATCATCCGACTCCGGGATATCTTTGGCAAGATGTGCCTCCGAGAGGGCCGATACACGCCCGGCGAGATCGACCGCCGCTGGGAACAGCACATCGAAGACGATTTCGCGCACTGGCTTGAGGAGCATGGGGACTCACTGCCGGTGCCAAAGGAGACCATCCAGGACTTTCTCACCAAGCGCACCTGGTAGCGTTCGTTCTGCCCACAGTGGGCGGATGATGAACAAAGTGACATGTTCTGACCTGCGCGGGCGCCAAGATCCTCTACGGGCGGTCTTGGCGCCCGCGTTGGATGCCCTTGCGCAGGCCCTGCTAGACGGGCGTTCACCTGGGAGATGAAGATTCTTCTAGGGAAAGCAAGGCGCGAGTTGCGCGGCCCTGCCATGCATGTTACGATGTGAGTGGTGCGGTCGCCGTGGGCGCGCTGCGGCTGAGGGCCGCAGGCCAAAGGAAGGTGCCCCGCGGGAGGTGTACCTTGATCGACGAGGATGTTCGCAACATCGCTGTTGGCGTGGTGGGCTGTGGGTACTGGGGCCCTCAGCTCATCCGCAACTTTCAATCGCTGCCCGGCGCAGACCTGCGGATGGTGGCCGATCTTAGCCCGGAGCGCCTGAGCCATATTCGTGGGCTTTATCCCTCGGTGCGCACAACCACCGAGTACGCCGATCTGCTCCACTCGGATGTGGAGGCGATCGCGCTGGCGACGCCGGTGCGGACTCATTACCCCATGGCGCGCGAGGCCCTGCTGTGCGACAAGCATGTGCTGGTGGAAAAGCCCCTAACGGTCGACTCGGGGCAGGCGCAGGAACTGGTGGATATCGCCGAGGAACGTGGGCGCGTGCTCATGGTGGGGCACACCTTTGAGTACAACCCGGCCGTCCAGTACTTGAAAGAGTACATCGGCAGTGGCCGACTGGGTCAAGTGTACTATATCAGCTGTACGCGTGTGAATTTGGGGATCTTTCAAAAAGACATCAACGTGATCTGGGACCTTGCCCCCCACGATGTGTCCATTCTGATGTACATCCTGGGCCTGAAACCAGACGAGGTGAGCGCCCGTGGCGCGGCCTATGTGCAACCCAGTATCGAAGACGTGGCCTATCTGACGCTCAACTTTCCTAACGGGGTGATGGCCGACGTGCGGGTGAGCTGGCTCGATCCGTGCAAAATTCGGCGCATCACCGTGGTGGGCTCACAAAAGATGATCGTCTATGACGACGTGGAACCCACCGAAAAGATCAAGATCTATGACAAGGGCGTAGACAAGCCGCCCTACTCCGACACGATGGAGGAGTTTCGCCTCTCGTATCGCTATGGCGACATCACCACGCCGGCGATCCCCAGCCAAGAGCCGCTCGCCGTCGAATGTGGCCACTTTGTCGAGTGTGTGCGCAACGGCCGAGTGCCGCGGAGCAGCGGACGCGTGGGCTATCAGGTCGTGAAGGTCCTTGAGTGCGCCCAACGTTCGCTTCAGAACGGCGGCTATGCGGAGAAGATGGTCTGGTGAGCTGACCGGATGCAGGCGGCGCCACGGGTGATCGGCCTGGCCTGAGTATGGGCGGGCCGCGGTCCAGTGGAAAGACCCTGGTCTGCGGCCCAGTATCTCAGCTTGAGCCGTCTTCTCCTCGGCGCCGAGCGGGCGTAGACCGAGCCCTCTTCAGGCTCGTTCCTCGTCTTGATCAGGTGTAGCGCTTTGGGCGGACCGGACTGCACGGTGCAACATCCGCCCTGCAAGAGCCCCCTCCGAGATCAGAAGCTATGCTCAGTGCGTGCGATGATCTCTTCCTGCATCTTGGCGTTGAGTTTGGTGAAATAGTCCGAGTAGCCGGCCACCCGCACCAGGAGATCCGCGAACGCTTCCGGACGCTCGCGTGCGGCCAGAAGCACGTCCTTGTTCACCACATTGATCTGGATCTCGAACCCCCCGCGCCGCATATAGGTCTCGATCAAGTCTCGAAGAGCCTGGCGATCGCGCGAGCTCTGCAACAGATCGCCGGCGAATTTGACGTTCTGCACGAGCCCGCCCAGCACCCGCCGGTGCGACCACTTGGTCGTCGAGAGGATTGAGGCCGTGGGTCCCTGTCTCTCGCGCCCCTGCGCGCCGCCGGCGCCGTCGGCCAAGGGCCAGAACGCGGCCCGGCCATCGGGTGTGGCCCCCGTCTGAGAGCCCAGCTTCTCATGCATGATCCAGCAGAAGAAGCCCGGTACATAGGCAGAGAGCCCCACCTCGTTTGATTCGGTGGTCTCGATCAGGAAAGCAGCCCACGCCTGGGCCAGCTTATCCGGCTCGTCTTGGTCGTTGCCATACTTGGGCAGGGCCAGAATACGTCTCCGCAGCGCCTCGTGCCCGCAAAAGTCGTCCGCCAGGATGCGATGCAGCTCGGCCAGCGACAGCTCCCGGGTCTCGTACACCAGGTGGCGGATGGTCACCAGACTGTCCACCAGATTGGCCAGCCCCACGAATGAGTTCTCGACCCAATTGTAGCGCGCCCCGCCGCGATCGAAATCGAGCCCCTGTGCCAAGCAGTCGGCGATGAAACAGCTGGCCAGCGGAAAACAGCCCCGTTCGCTGCGTGCATGCCACACCTGATCCAGCCGCTCGGCCGCCAAGCGTACCTCTGTGGCGATCTGCCTGCGGACAAGGTCTGAGAACTCGGGGAAGCCCTCTGGCTCGGCGAGTTCACCGCTGGCGATTGCGGACATGACCTGGAGCAGGCTCTGCGCAAGGTTGAAATAGGGCTGCGTTACCCAGATATTTGACCGCCCCACGGGCTTGATCTCCACGCAGGTCGAGTTCATATAGTCGTACGCATCGTCAGGCCGCACACCATGCTCGCGCAAGCCCTGTACGATCACCGCATCATTGAAAAAGGCGGGATCGCCAATGCCCCGAGCCAGCATGGCGGTAGCAAAGTCCATCAGCTCGGCGGGTGTGTTTTCGTGCCAGGCGATAGCCACGGTGGGATAGACCAAACGCGTCGCCAGACGCGCCGCCAGACAGAGGTAGGTGAGATCGTTGGTGGCATCTTGGCCGCGGCGATCGCGTCCGCCCACCAGGACCGAGACCGCCGAGCCGGTCTGCAGGATGCGGTTCATCTGGATGTAGAGGCAGGCGATCAACTCAAACGCCTCACGCCGCGTGATGCGTCCTGCGGCCAGATCGGCCGCGTAGAAGGGGAAAAGAGTCT
>JAFGLK010000495.1 GCA_016928125.1 Anaerolineae bacterium | reverse complement strand
ATCAACCTGGCGCCGGCCGACCTACACAAAGAGGGCCCCTCCTACGATCTGCCCATCGCGGTGGGCATACTGGCCGGCGCAGACCAGGCCCCTGTGGACCAACAGGAGAGCATGTTCATCGGGGAGCTCTCGCTCGATGGGGGCGTGCGCCACGTGAATGGGATCATCTCCATGGCCTCCGTCGCGCGCGAACAGGGCCTGACCCAGATCTATGTGCCCGCTTGCGATGCGCCCGAGGCGGCTCTGATCCCGGGATTGACGGTCTATCCGGTGGAGACGCTGGGCCAATTGGCCATGCATCTCAACAATCTGCTCTTGATCCAACCCTATGTGAATGACGCAGCCGATCAGGAGGAGAGCGAGCCCGAATACGCGGTCGATTTCTCAGAGATTCGGGGGCAGGAGCATGTAAAACGCGCCTTGGAGGTGGCTGCTGCTGGCGGCCATTGCGCCTTGATGGTAGGCCCGCCTGGCGCTGGCAAGACTTTGCTCGCCCGCTCCGTGCCCTCGATCCTGCCACGTATGACCATCGAGGAGGCGCTCGAGGCAACCAAGATCTACTCAGCCTCGGGCTTGCTTCCGCCGGATCAACCGCTCTTGCGCCATCGCCCTTTTCGGGCGCCGCATCACACTATCTCGCAGGCAGGCCTGGTGGGAGGCGGACATTGGCCCCGCCCCGGTGAGATCTCGCTGGCGCATCGCGGCGTGCTCTTTCTGGATGAGCTGCCCGAGTTTGGCATGCGCACCCTGGAGGTGATGCGTCAGCCGCTGGAGGACAAGACCGTCACCATCTCGCGCGCCACCGGCTCGCTCAACTTCCCGGCCAACTTTATGCTCATCGCCGCCATGAATCCCTGCCCGTGCGGCTACCACGGCGACCCCACCCACGAATGCACCTGCTCGCGGGGCCTGGTGGAGAGCTATCAGAAGCGCGTCTCTGGCCCGATGATGGATCGCATCGACATCCATGTAGAGGTGCCCCGCGTCGACTATGAAAAGCTCGCCGGCTCCGCCCTGGGCGAGACCTCGGCCTCTGTGCGCGCTCGCGTGGAGGCGGCCCGCCAGGTCCAACGCAGACGCTTTGAGAATACCAAGATGCTCTGCAACGCGGACATGGGGCCCGGCGAGGTGCGCGTCTACTGCCCGTTGGATGAGGCCGGACGCACGCTCATCAAAGCGGCCATGCATCAGCTCGGGCTCAGCGCGCGGGCCTATCACCGCGTGCTCAAGCTAGCGCGCACCATCGCGGATCTGGCGGGCAGCCCGCGCATTGAGGCGGCCCACCTGGCGGAGGCACTGCAGTATCGCAGAAGGCAGAGGGAGTGAGGCAGGGTATCCTGCGTGCGCGCAGCGCTCTGCGCCCACAGACTTGGCTTACCGGTGGACAGCGTTCCCGTCGCGCGCATCTTCCGGGCCAAATCCATCCGCATCCGGCCTGTGAGCAACCCATGCGTCAAAGTCGGCGATGTCACGATCGAGCAACAAGCGCCGCATCAGCACGCGCCAGCGGCTCTCGCCCGGCGTGATGGGCAAGCGATTCGCCTCGAGACGCTTGAGTACGGTGATCACCAGGATGCCCGCGCACCCCCACACCACCGCGCTGCTCTGCCCACGCCAATAGGCCAGCGCAGGCAAGCTGCCGATGCTGACCAGCGCCGGCGCCGCCGCCATGTGTGGAACGAACCGTCCCGCGGCCACCCAGGCCAGGATCCAGAGCACGCCCAGGGGAAAGGTCAGCAACAGGAGTCCGAGCGCAGCGCCGATGCCTCGCCCCCCTTTGAAGCCGAGGAACAGCGACCAATTGTGTCCGGCCATCGCCGCCAGCCCCACAAGAACGCTGGTCGTCAAGCTCTGGCGGAGCCGCATGGAGAGCCAGATCGGCAGGGCGGCCTTGGCGATATCCAGAATCCCCACCAGGGCCATGCCAGCGAACCCCAGGTAGTTGTAAACGTTCGAGGCGCTCAACTTGCGGCTGCCATAGGACCTCAGATCGAAGGAGCGCCACAATCTCCCGGCCAGATAGGCGAAGCATACCGAGCCGCTCACATAGCCCAGACAGGTCAGCAAGAGCGGCGTGAGCCACGCGCTCATGTGCGCCCCTCCAGGCAGTAGGCGATGCCGATGAGTCCCGGCCCGGTGTGCGCCCCCATGACGGGCGTAAAGTCAGAGACATAGAGCTCGAGACAGTCGAACTCGCGCCGCACCTGTCGGGCCAGCCTCTCGGCCTCCTCGGGCACATCGGCATGCAGCACAGCAGCCCTGATCGGCTCATCGCCGATCAGGCTGTGCGCTCTGGTCACTATGCGCTCCAAGGCGCTCTGTCGGGTGCGGGTGATGGTCACAGGGCGCACGACGCCCTCTGCCAGGGCCAGCACGGGGTGTATGTGCAAACGCGATCCAAGCAAGGCGGCGGCGTGCCCGATGCGTCCGCCCCGATGCAGATGCTTGAGATCCTCAAGTGAGAAAAGCAGGCCCACGCGTTCGCGATAGGCCTCGGCGATGGCTATGACCTCATCGGCACTCGCTCCCCGATGAGCGGCGCGCGCAGCGGCCAGTACGATGAACGCCTGGGACGGCCCCGCCGTGTGGGAATCGATCACAACGACGCGATCCTGCAGACCGCTCTCGCGAGCTGCCGCCTGGGCGAGTCGCACTGTCGAGGTGAGGGACTCGGAAGTCAGAATCGAGATGATCGCATCGGCGCGCCCTGCTGCTTGTGTGAATGCGGTCATGAACTGGCCCACTGTGGGCGTCGCGGTTGTCGGGTACGTCTCAGCGGTGCGAAAGCGTCGGAAGAACTCGTCACGCGCCATATCGAGGCCGTCAAGATAGACCTGCCCATCCCAGATCAGTTGGTAGGGCACAACCACCAGTCCATACTGCCGCACGAGCTCATCGGGGACACAGGCGGCGCTATCCGTGAGGATGGTGACGCGCGGGGCTGAGCGATCCTCGCGCGGGGCTGGCGGCTCTGTATGAGATGGGCCGAGGGTGGAATGGCTGCGCACCGCACTCCTT
>JAFGLK010000494.1 GCA_016928125.1 Anaerolineae bacterium | reverse complement strand
CCTCAGGACCCTGATTGCGCCCTGGCCACCGTCAGCGATGGGCCGCACGGCCGCAACGTACATGGCCAGTTGTACCATACGGTGGATGCAGGCCAGCATTGGACCCCAGCCCGCGGCGAGTGGCCCGAGAGCACCCAGGCTAACATCGATACGTTTCATGTGACGTACTCCGCCGAGGGCACAGCCTGGGGCATCGTGGACCGCTCGCTGTTCGCGAGCAGTGATCGCGGCCTGACCTGGAGCCTTTTCTGGCGCGCACCCGAGCCGCCACAAATGCTCTCCTGCGTTCCAGGCTGAGCACGCCATTTACTGAGAGGAGGCGCCATGCAAGTCACGACGCACTATTTCGACAAAGCCGGACCTCATAACACCGAGGCCACCCTGCAGGTCGCTTTCGAGCGGGCCCAGGCCCTTGGCATACGCCAGGTGGTGGTGGCCTCATCCCACGGCGCTACGGCACGTCAGGCGCAGGCGCTTTTTGGGCCGGCTGGGATGCAGGTCATCGCCGTGACCTTGTGTCACAGCTTTGAGAGCCGGGGCTGGTGCATGGCTGAGGATACCAAGGCGGAGCTGAGGGCGCAGGGGATGCAGATCGTGACAGGCATTCATGCCCTGGGCGACGACGTGAACTCGGCATTCAGCGACAAATACGGCGGTCGCACGTCGGCGGAGATCGTGCGCGATACGCTCTATCGCTTCTCGCAAGGGATGAAGGTCGCCGTCGAGGGCCTGCTCATGGCAGCCGATGCGGGCTTGCTCGACATGGAAGGCGAAATCATCTCGATCGCAGGAACCAGCGAGGGCGCCGACACGGCCATCGTGTGCAAACCGGCCTATCCGCGCACATTCCTGGATCTGGAGATCCGCGAGATCCTGGCCAAGCCGCGCATCCCCTAGCCCCGTGCTGGGCGCAAGCTGCGCGTTCGCGCCGCGATATGGGCCGAGGCCGCCCGCCGAGGCCTAAGCTTCAACTGCCGCCGCGCGGATGGCGCGCAGATTGTCGATGGGCGTCACCAAGGGCACGGCGCACTCGGGACCAAGGACCTGAACGCCGGATGCCATCGCATAGCGCGCCTGCTCGAGGGCCATCTCTGGCGTCCCCGTGAGCAGCACGGTGGGGTTGTTGACATTCCCGACCAGCGACATGCGCCCACCTGCTGCTCTTACGGCCTCTGCTGCATCCACCTTGGACTCAAAGTGAAAGGCGTCAAACCCCGCGTCGGCGATATAGCCGATGCGATCCAGCGTGTTGCCGCAGATGTGTAGCACGATAGGACAACCCAGCTCGGCGATGAGCTCGCGATGTATGGGCTCTAGGAACTCATGGTACATGCTGCCTCTGACCAGATCGCCGGTGGCATGGTCCGCCAGACAGAGCAGATCGGCGCCCGCCTCGATCTGGGCCTTCCCAAAGGCCAGCGTGATCGCCTTGAGGCGCTCGAGAAAGCGTTTCACTGTGTCGGGCTCGGTGAGGGTCTTGATCAGAAAAGGCTGCAACCCATGCATATGGTAAGCCAGAGTCCAGGGGCCCATGACCTTGCCGATGAGGGCGACATGCCGATACTCGCGCCGAAGAATGGCTAGCGCATCCAATACCGCCACGATAGAGGGCTGCGAAATCCAGTCGGCAGGCAGGCACACATCCTCCGGGACTTGCCAGGGCGCGGTGAGCGCATTGGGCATGCTATCGATGCCGCCCCAGTCGATCTCACATCCCAGCGCTGCCGCCTCCTGGATCACGCTGAACACCGGCATGATGGCATCGTAGCCCAGGATCTCGTACGCGCCGGCGGCCAGGCGCGCCATCGCGGCGCCATCTCGATGGACCTGGGGAAAGTAGGCCCCCAGCGTCTCCATCTGAGCTACTGTTGCCACAGAGGTAGGGCTCCCCACTGGGGTGCGATCGATGCGCCCGCCGAGGATGCCGGCGAGAAATCGCCGCTTGGGCGACATGCGCTCTGTGGTCATCGCCTGCTGGCCTCGGGAGCGCCTTTGATGACCAAGGGGAGAAAGCTCATCCCCTCACCGCCCTGCTCGATCACCAGCGGGTTGCCATAACGATCGACGGTGGTCGTCAGCGTATAGAAACAGCCGGGAAGGTATTCGACCTTGCCCGTGACGGTGATATGGTTGATGGCGTCGGGCACCAACGGCACGGCGACGTAGGCGGGATGGCTCGAGCTGTCGAACTGGCCCGCCGCCGTGCTGCTGCCGGCTTCGCTGCTGGCGGTCACCTGGCGTCCGCGCCCCAGATAGACGGTGATCACCTGGTAGAGCAAGCCTGTCGGCGACCGCACCGGATTCACCCATAGGGGCTCAGGCGTCGCAGGAGGCGGACAAGTTGGGGAGGGTGGCGGGTAAGCCTGCTCTAGAGGGCGCGTCGCCGGTGGGGTGCCGAGCGGTACGCCGCTCACCTGCTCCCCTGTATCTTCCTGGGCCGCCAGCTCTCCATACGGGCTATGCGTCAGTAAGGACCCGAACGCCAACGTCAGCAGCAGGGGCAAGAGCCAAACCAGACGGTTCCTGTTCACGCGATGATCCTCCTCTGTCTACACTGGCATCCGCTCGAGCCAGGCCGAGGCGCTGCTACATAGCGAGGGCCATCGCATCATGCCAAGCAGCCTGGTCTGTCTCAATGCGGCGCAGGCGGATACCGTGGGTGGCCCGACTGTCTATGCAGACGATCAAGGCCTGGCCCAAGTCACAACACAGGCCGCACGCGTCCTCTCCATCGAGCGGAAGCCAAGGACTTCTCACAACGGCCCGTTCAGTACAAAGAGGGGTCGCCCATGCGACACGCGAGCGCCATATAGCCCGCCACCGCCTCCACGAGCTGGTTCACCTCGATGCGCTCGTCCCTCACATGGGCCATGGTTTCCTCGCCCGGCCCAAAGCCGATGCAGGGCACCCCCGCCGCATATACAAAGCCGCCGTCGGTACAAAAGGTCCACACACCGAGCTCTACAGGGCGCTCCAAAGCGTCCTCCACAGCCTGGTGTGCGGCTCGCAGCAGCGGATCTTTCAGGTCAAGCAGAAAAGAGCCCACATCATGTTGAACACGCTCTTGGTGGCCTGTATACGTGGTGACGGTATGGCTGCGCACATGCAGCTCGACGCGCACATCGGGATCTACGGTGCGGGCCAGCACCCCGCGCAGGATCGAGTCTGCATCCTCCAGCGTCTCGCCAGGTGCATTGCGCCAATCCAGGTGCACGCTCGCCTGGGCGGGGATGACGTTGCTGCTGGTCTGGTCGACGTAGGAGAGGGTGGGCACAACGGTGGTCCCGCCAAAGACCGGCTCTTGCATGAGAGGCGTGTCGCGCAGAGCGAGAAGAAAGCGCGCCATGGAGAAATGGGGGTTCACGCCGCGCTCTGGCGCGCTGGCGTGCGCCGATCGACCGTGCCATGTGATGATGAACTCAAAGCGGCCCCGGTGACCACGTCGGATGGTGTTGCCTGAAGGCTCCCCGATGATAGCCACATCCGGGCGCAGATAGCGCAGGAGATGACGGGTGCCCGCCCCACCGGTCTCCTCGTTGACCACGGCCACAACGTACACGTCGCCGGGCGGCTGGATTCCCGCCTCACGCAGCAGCCCCCCTGCATAGACCTGAGCCACCACACAGCCTTTGTCATCGCTAGCGCCACGGGCCCACAGGTGTCCCTCGGCCCGCTGCCCAGAGAAGGGGGGATGGGTCCAGTCCGCCGGGTCTCCCGGATCGACCACATCCATGTGGGCGTGCAGCATGGTTGACCGCCCGCCGCCTCCGCTCAGCTTCCCGACCACGTTGCCCGCCTCGTCGACGTGCACCGCATCATAGCCGAGGCGACGCATCTCTCGGGCGACCAAATCCGCCGCTTGCCCTTCCTGACTCGAGAGGCTGGGCGCCCTCAACAAGCGCTCCCCAAAGTCTACGATCCGTTCGCGTGAGCTCTCAGCGAGAGAGCGCCAGCGCGTGTCTGGCATCGAGGCCCCTTTCTGTGAAGATTCAACCATGCGAGCCAAGGCAAAGTGTGCACGCTTGCCACAGCAATGCGGGCGAGCTCCCCCTGGGCGGAGTTCGGATGTGCAGCTACCTCATCGTACCCGCGATCCCGAGCGCCTGGCGGCCAGCAGGTCCTCATCGATCTCGATGATCTGGTAGCCAAAGGAATTGATCACCGTAGTGTCACCATATTGGCTCACACGCTGGGCATCGCGCCGATAGAGATGCATGTGTCCATGGATGAGGTAGAGCGGCTTGTAGCGATCCATGAAACGCAGAAACGTCGCAAAGCCACGATGGCATTGATCCTGGCCGTCATGAATGCCCAGCGGGGCCGCGTGGGTGATCAAGATATCGAGCGGTCGACCGTAGCGCCAGGTGTTCCAGAGAAGCCTGGGGGCCAGCAACGTAGCCTGCCAGGCCATCTCTCGCTCGCTATACTGATGAGGCCCATGGTTATACAGCATGGATCCCTCGAGCCCCGCAACCAGCAATCCATTGTGATGGATCACTCGCCTGTGGATGTTGATGCATCCACGGGGCTCCACCGAGACTGGCCCGTGCTCCGTAATCAGCACATGCTGAGCATGATTGCCGTACACAAAGTAGAATGGCTTGCCCAAAATCGTAACGATGTACTCCATGTAGGAGTAGTTCAGATCCCCACATCCCAGAATACAGTCCACATCCGAGAAGCGCTGGGCAAGCATGGGGCTATGGATAAGGTCGACCACAGTGTCGCTGACAGTCAGTATTTTCATAGGAATCCCGACGCTGAGAACAGGGGCCGCACGCACATTATACCCTTCCGCAATCTCTGTGCCAAAGCGAGCTGTCGCTCCAACCACCCGTCTCAGCGGCAAGTGCGCTTTGACACGCTTCCCATTCCCCATAGACTGATTATGTCTTCGACCAGATCCGACCGCGAGCCAGGCCTCTCAAGCGATTCGGCGCGGCTCGCAACCTCATTTCAGGTGTGGTGTTACATTCGATGGGAGGCGCGAGCCTCAAGGAGCCCCAATGCCAGATCTTGACGAGAGCGCCCTGATCAGGGCCGCGCAGGAGGACTCTAGCGCATTCGGAGAGCTATACGAAGCCTACGTCGATCGGATCTACAGCTATATCTACCACCGCGTGGGCAATGTGCATGACGCCGAGGATCTGACCTCCCGCGTATTCTATCGGGCGCTATCGCACCTGCCGAGCTACGAGGACAAGGGACTGCCTTTCTCGGCTTGGCTCTACCGCATCGCGCACAACCTGGTCGCGAATTTCCATCGAGATCGCGGGCGGAGGCCCGTGGTCACACTGGATGAGGTGAGCGCCCAGAGCCAGTCGGGCGCTCACCCTGAAGCTCTAGCGGAGACCCAGGACCAAGCCAAGATGCTGCTCGAGGCGATTCACGAAATCGATCCGGTCCGACAAGAGCTGTTGGTGCTCAAGTTCACCGAAGGATTGTCGAACGCCGCCATCGGCAGAATCCTGGGCCGTAGCGAGGGGGCCATCAAGTCTCTCTATCACCGCACGTTGCTGCAGATTCGCCAAGAATTGCAGAAGAAAGGTCTGAAGATCGAATGATGGCAGAGCAAGAGACGTCTCGCCCTATCTCACGTGGCGAACGCTATCGCAGACGTCTGTTCCACAATCTGCGCGCTTTGGGCATTGTGCGCATCGAGGCCGATGAGTTGGATCAACTCGAGTCGGCCGTGGGGGGAGCGCTGCATCAGGTGCATCCCTCGACCAGCTTTCGCAGCCATCTGCGCGACAACCTGACCCTGGCTGCGCAGCAGCGCGTGAGCGGCCTGGCCATCGAGCATCCCCGCCTGGCGCGCCAAGGCATCATCCTGGGCCTTTCGGCGGGCCTTTTGGCGGCCACCATCACGGCGTTGGTCTTCATCTTGCGAGGATACTGGGCCCACGCCGAACGCTAGAGCCAGGCACGCACAGATCGCGAGGGTCCGGTGGACGCTCGCGATCTGTCTTTTTTGCGGGATTGCTGGTGAGCACTCGACCTAGTTGGGTGAGCTGACGCCCGAGAGTTCCTCCACGCGGTGGCAAGCCACCCAGTGCCCGTCTTCTATCTCGCGCCAGATTGGGTCCTGCTCTCTGCAGACATCCACCGCATAGGGACAGCGCGTGGAAAAGTTGCAGCCTTTGGGAGGATTGGCTGGGCTGGGGACGTCGCCCTGCAGGATGATGCGCTGACGCTTGTCCTCCACCATGGG
>JAFGLK010000493.1 GCA_016928125.1 Anaerolineae bacterium | reverse complement strand
TGCAGCGAGACCTTGTCTGGGCGGCTGCCAGCGCGCCACTGCGCCGGGGCATCGGGTTGCGCCGCGGCACGCACCGACCAGGCCAGGCCGGCCACGAGCAGGGCAGCCCAGCCCAAGGCCAGAGCGACGTTGCGGAGAGCGGATGACTTCATGCGTGATACCCGGTTGACATGGGAGATACCTGGCTGGAGGTGCGCTTTCCAGTACAGACAATTATAGCAGAAGGGGCGGGCTTGACAAAAGCTCCTGTCGATAGGATAATACCCGCACGAACTAGACAGGGGAGGACGGCATGGGAAAGCCCTTTCAGGTGACCGACGCCACATTCAGTAAAGAGGTACTGCAGGCCAGCACGCCGACGTTGGTCGATTTCTGGGCGGAATGGTGCCTTCCCTGCCGCAGAGTAGCCCCGGTCGTTGAGGCCGCCGCGGCGGAGCACGATGGGCAATTGCGCTTGGCAAAACTGGACGTGGACGGCAACCCGCAGACGCCGACCCGCTACCGCGTCTACAGCATCCCGACCCTCATCCTGTTCAAGGGTGGCGAAGAGGTGGCGCGCATCGTCGGCTTCCGCGACAAGGACGCGCTGCTCGATGTGATCGAGCCCCACCTGGGTTGATCTGGCTGACTTGACACGTGGTGCGCCACGTGGTATACTAGCAGCACAAGTTAAGAAGAGAACAACAGCGACTGGGAAGAGTACGCACTAAGGCGAGGGCCAGAGAGTCGGGCCATGGGCTGAGAGTCCGATACCTGCGCAAGTGCTGAATGGGCCCACGAGTTGCCCGCCGAAACCGCGGCCAGACGGCCGGGGAGTAGTCCGGGCCGGAGACGCCACCGTTATCAGGGCTGAGGGTATCGTCCGTTCGATCGGAACGACCGTACCCGCAAACGAGTGAGGCTGGCTTTCTGGACGACGCGCCATCATAGCGCGTCGTTTTGGTTATCGGAGCCGCCTAACTGGGGTGGCACCACGGGCACCTGAGCGCCCGTCCCTAGGGGACGGGCGCTTTTGCGTTCTTGGCCCGCGCAGCCGCCCACAGATAGACCAAGCATGGATGACGACGACATGGAGAATGCGATGCATCTGGTGAAAGTGACCATTCACAGTGAGCGCTACCCCACCAGGCGGCTCTACCCGTTCAATGTGCCCACGTTGAGCGAGCCGCGGGAGCTGGCCTTCAACCGCCCGGTCGTCTTCTTCGTCGGCGAGAACGGCTCCGGCAAATCCACGCTGCTGGAGGCGATCACCCGCAAGTGCGGCATCGAGACATGGAATCGGCCGAAGCGCCACCTGGCGCACGCCAACCCGTTCGAGACGAGCCTGGCTGCCTTTATTTCAGTGACGTGGGCCAATGGCGGCTGCCCGGGCTCGCTGTTCCGAGCCGAGACATTCCATGAGGTGGCCGATTTCCTCGATGACGTGTCGCTGTGCGACCCAGGGCGCCTGGAGTACCAGGGGGGGCGCATTCTCAACACGCTATCGCACGGCCAGGCATTGCTGTCGTACTTCAGCGGCCGCTTTGCCATCAAGGGGCTGTATATGCTGGACGAGCCCGAGGCAGCGCTATCGCCCACCAGCCAACTGGAGTTCCTGAGGCTGTTGCGCACCCTGGAGGCGGAGGGCCAGGCGCAGTTCATCATCGCCACCCATTCGCCGATCCTGTTGGCCCACCCTGGCGCGCAGATCTTCAGCTTCAGCGCGTCTCACATCGAGGAGGTGGCGTACGAAGAGACCGCCCACTACCAGATCTACAAGCAGTTCTTCACCGACCGGCGCGCACTGCTGGAGGCGCAGGCCGAGGCGGACTGCCCGGGCAGCGAGCCCCGAGCGCACCCGGGCACAGGGAAGGAGGAGACCAGTCACCACGACCAATAGACCAGGACCCGCAGCGCAGCGCGATACGGCGCCGCAACTAGCCCGACCATACCCGAACCTATAGATCAGGAGGAACACAACCATGGAACAGCACCGCTTCTTGCTCAACGAGACGGATCTCCCGACACATTGGTACAATATCATCGCCGACATGAAGACGCCGCCGCCGCCCTATCGGCATCCAGTGACACTGGAACTGATGACGCCGGACGATCTGGCCCCGGTCTTCCCGGCAGCCCTGATTGCCCAGGAGGGAAGCCAGGAGCGCTTTATCGAGATCCCCGACGAGGTGGCCGATGTGCTCAGGATTTGGCGGCCATCGCCCCTCATCCGTGCGCGGCGCTGGGAGAAGCTGCTGGACACGCCCGCCAAGATCTACTTCAAGTGGGAGGGGGTGAGCCCGCCCGGCAGCCACAAACCCAACACGGCCGTGGCCCAGTGCTACTACGGCAAGCAGGAGGGGCTGGAGGGCTTTGCCACCGAGACCGGCGCAGGCCAGTGGGGCAGCGCGTTGTCTATGGCCACCAAGCTCTTCGGCCTGAAGTGCAAGGTCTTCATGGTAGCCATCAGCTACCAGCAGAAGCCCTACCGTCGGGTGATGATGGAGACCTGGGGCGGCAGTGTGGTGCCCAGCCCCAGCTCAGAGACGAACGCGGGCCGCGCCATTCTGGCCAAGGACCCCGATTGCACCGGCAGCCTGGGCATGGCGATCAGCGAGGCCATCGAATATGCCGTCACGCACCCGGGCTACAAGTACTCGCTTGGCAGCGTGGTCAACTTCGTGCTGCTGCACCAGACCGTGATCGGGATGGAGGCGCTCAAGCAGATGGAGATGGCGGGCGACTACCCCGACATCCTGATCGGCTGCGCGGGCGGCGGCAGCAATGCCGCGGGGTTGATCTTCCCGTTCCTGAGGGACAAGCTGTCGGGCAATAAGCCCGACCTGCGGGCCATCTTCGTCGAGTCGTCGGCCTGCCCCAGCATGACGCGCGGCTCCTACGCCTACGACTGGGGCGATACTGCCAAGACCGGCCCAGTGGCGAAGATGAAGACCGTGGGGCACAGCTTTGTACCCGCGCCCGTGCACGCCGGCGGGCTGCGCTACCACGGCATGGCCCCCAGCATCAGCGCCCTGCTGGCGCAAGGCATCGTCGAAGCGCGCGCCTACCAGCAGAACGCGGTATTCGAAGCCGCACATAGCTTCGCCGCCAGTGAGGGGCTCATTGTGGCGCCGGAGACCGCCCACGCCCTGCGAGCCACCTACGACGAGGCCCTGGCCTGCAAGGAATCGGGCGAGGCCAAGGTCATCTTGTTCAATGGTAGCGGCCACGGCGACCTGGATCTGGCCGCCTACGACGCCTACCACCGCCAGTCGTTGCAGGACTACGAGTTGGAAGAGGAGAAGATCCGTCAGGCACTGACCGAGTTGCCCCAGGTCCAGCCCTAGCCGTCGCGTGCAGGGCCCCCCACCGGGCTCAACCTTGAGGCCTTGGGCGGGGGGCCCTGGCTGGTGCCTCCATGGCGACCGCTCTCGAAGGAAACGCCGCTGCTTGCTGCAGCGGCGTTTCGCGATACAATGGGGGTCCAAAGGGGCACGCAATAACGATGAAAGTGATCTACCGCGACAAGGAATGGAAGTTGCAGGGGCGCAGACGGGTGCGCGATGTGATCGAATTGGTGGGGTTGGTGCCACACACCGTCCTGGCCATCCGCGACGGCAGGCTTGTCACTGAGGACATCCTGCTGGAGGACGACGACGAGGTGCGGCTGGTGGCTGTGATCTCGGGGGGTTGAGCGATGCGCTGCCGCAAATGCGGTCAGCCGGCCGCGATCAACATGCGCCAGCACAAGCTGGCGCTGTGTGAAACCCACTACACCGAATGGTTCATCGCGCAGACCCAGCGCGCCATCGAGAAGTACCACATGTTCGGCCCCGAGGAGCGCGTGCTGGTGGCTGTCTCGGGGGGCAAGGACAGCCTGGCGCTGTGGGACGTGCTGCTGAAGCTGGGGTATCAGGCCGATGGGCTCTACATTGACCTTGGCATCGGCGCGGCCGCGGAGGGCGTGGGGTACTCGCAGGCGTCACGTCAGAAGATCGAGCGCTTCCTTGCAGGGCGCCCGGGGGCACGTTACACGGTGGTCGACCTGCTGGGCGAGTACGGCGAGACACTGCCCGAGGTGGCAGGCCGCGTGCGCCGCGGCCACGACAAGCCTTGCTCGGTGTGCGGGCTGATCAAACGACACGAGATGAACCGCGTGGCCCGCGAGGGTGGCTACGGCGTGCTCGTCACCGGCCACAACCTCGACGACGAGGTCGCCGTCCTGTTTGGCAACGTGTTGCACTGGCAGACGGGCTACATCGCGCGGCAGGCACCGGTTCTGCAGGAAGAGGCGGGGCTGGCGCGCAAGGCCAAGCCGTTCTGCCGGTTCTACGAGCGGGAAACGACGGCCTACGCTCTGATCAACGGCATCGACTACATCTACGACGAGTGTCCCTACGCCGTCGGCGCGACGAGCCTGGCGTACAAGGACGTGCTCAATCGCATGGAAGGGGAATCGCCGGGGACAAAGCTGCAGTTCTATCTGGGGTTCCTGCGCGCGCGCCAGGCGGGCTTCTTCCGCGAGGAGATCGAGAACGTGACGCTGACCCCCTGCCCGCGGTGCGGGCAGCCTACCAGCGCTCAGGGCCTGTGTACTTTCTGCCGGCTGTGGGAGCGCCAAACAGCTTCAGCCACTCCTCCACCTCCGTCGGCGTGAGCGGCGTATCCGGCACGTCCTCAACGGAGGCGGGTGCGGCCAACTGAGCGGCGAACTCCTCCGAGCGCATCGTCCGAGCGCCCCGCGCCTGGGCCTCCGCTGCTACCAGCGCATCGGATGTGACCACCAGCAACCCGCGCGGGTCGCGCTCGCGCCGGACGCGCTCCACCAGCAGCCGGTCGGCGCTGCGGCCCGCCGCGGCGAAGATCACCTTGACCCCCGCGCCCGAAAGCGGCAGCGCCTCGCCGCCAGGCAGGCCCTGATCGAAGACCACAGTGACGGGCTTGCGCGTGCGCGAGGCGTAGGCGCGCAGGCGCAGCACCAACTTCGCCTCGTCGTCGGGATCGTCCAGGCGGATGTCGGGCAGCCGCCCGATCAGGTTGTGACCGTCGATCAGAACCGGCAATTGGGGCCCCTATGCCCAGACGGCCTGCGGCCGTGGGGCCGATTTGACTTTCCGCTCATATCAGAGTAGAACCCGTCATGGAGGGACATGGTTCGAGTTGGACCGTCTACAGGCGGATTATATGCCATGCGCTGCCGATGGCAACACGGCCACGGCCCGCGGACATGCAGAGAGCGCGTAGCAGGATAGCGATTCCGAATTCTCACACCAGGACACGAAGACACCAAGAACACCCTCTTGGTGTCTTTGCGTGAGGATCTGGAGGGCGCTCGTGAACGAGAACGACATCGGTCGGACCGTTGTGGATTGCGCCGTCCGGTTGCATATGGCACTCGGGCCTGGCCTGCTCGAGAGTGTATATGAGGTGCTGCTGGCACACGAGTTGCAGAAGGCAGGATTGCGGGTCCAGCGGCAGGTGCCGATTCCGATCGAGTACGAGGGAACCCGATTCGATGAGGGGTTCCGCGCTGATATTGTGGTGGAGGACAAAGTCATCCTCGAGTTGAAGTCGGTTGAGGGTGTCAGCAAGGCGCATAAGAAGCAGGTTCTCACGTATCTGAAGCTGACGGGCATGAAGCTGGGCTATCTGCTCAACTTCGGGGAAGCCTTGATGAAGGATGGCATCCACCGGATCATCAACGGCACGATCGAGTAGAGGTGCTCACACAAAGACATGAAGCCACAAAGAACCCCTGATACAGCCGCTTCTCCCCTCTGTGTTCTTTGCGTCTCCGTGTGAGACATTCCCCAAACCCATCTCACACAAAGACACGAAGCCACAAAGAAACCCCGTGTGCCGGCTTCTCCCCTCCGTGTTCTTTGTGTCTCCGTGTGAGACATTCCCCGGCCGACTTGACGAATCGACCGAATCACGGTATGCTACGGGCTGGGGGTGGTTGGGGCCCGGTGGCTTCCCCGGTCTTCAAAACCGGCGGCGGGTCGCGCAGAGCGGGCCGCGGTGGGTTCGACTCCCATCCACTCCCGCCTTATTGTTGTCCCTAAAGCCGGCCGTCCAACTCCCGGACCTGCGCCCGCAGGGCAAGAGCGCGCGCCTGCGTATCAGCCTCGTCGGGGAAGCGCGCCAGCCGGCGCTTGTGGAAGGCCAGTTCTGTGGC
>JAFGLK010000068.1 GCA_016928125.1 Anaerolineae bacterium | reverse complement strand
GCTATCCCATAATAAGGAGGTGATGCGAATGGATAGCAGTAGTAAGCGCAGCGTCCTAGCGTCACCTCTGGGTGATCGCTAGGACGCAAGGAGATCAAGCCCCCCGCTTGGCGGGGGGCTTGATCGTTCCTGGGAGCCAATGGCCGCCCGAGCCCCGACCGATCACGCCTTGACAAGCCCCCAAAGTCTCGCTTTAATCGGGCCAGGCCAACTGAGACCCTTGCTGAACCTGTGAGGAGAAGAGATGAAGATCCAGAAGCTGGAAACTTACACCAAGGGACCGGTCAGCTTTGTCAAAGCCTATACCGATGAGGGCGCCGAAGGCGTGGGCCAGATCTCGACCTTCTCAGCCGACATCTCGGCCAAAGTCTTTCACCAACTGGTGGCGCCGATCGCTTTGGGTGCCGACGCCTTGGACCTCGAGACACTTGAGCGACGCGTGATCGAGGGCACCTACAAGTTCCCCGGCACCTTTGTGTGTCGCGCGCTAACGGGTCTCGACACCGCCCTCTGGGACCTGCGCGGCAAGCTGGAGGACAAGGGCGTCTGTGAGCTGCTCGGCGGCGATCCGAGCAAGGTGCTCTATCCCTACGGCTCCTCTATGAGTCGCCAGATCACGCCCGAGGATGAAGCCGCGCGCCTCGTGCGGCTGCGCGACGAGGTGGGCTTTAGGGCATTCAAGATCCGGGTGGGTAAGGTGAACGGGCACGATCAGGATCAGTGGCCTGGGCGCACCGAGAAGCTGGTGCCCACCGTGCGCCAGGCGGTGGGCCCTGATGTGGACCTCAAAGTGGATGGCAATAGCTGCTATACGCCGGCCAAAGCGCTTGAGGTGGCCCGATTGCTAGAGGACAATGGGGTGACCCACTTCGAGGAGCCCTGTCCATATTGGGAGCTGGAGTGGATAGCAGAAGTGACCCGCTTTAGCAACGTGCCCATCGCCAATGGCGAGCAGGACTATGACATCAACCAGTGGAAGCGCATGATCTGGATGCACGCCATGGACATTGCGCAGCCCGATGTCTGCTACATGGGTGGCATCACCCGGGCTATGCGCGTGGCGCGGATGGCCGAGAAGGCCGGCCTGCCCGTAGTGCCCCATTCGGCCAACCTCTCCATGGTGACTCTGTTCACCATGCATCTACTGGCGGCGATACCCAACGCCGGGCCGCATTTCGAGTTCTCGATCGAGCGCACGCCCTGGACCGATGGCCTCTATGCTCCGGCTCTGAAGGTAGAGCATGGCGAGATTCGCATCCCTGAAGGCCCCGGCTGGGGGGTGACGGTCAATCCTCAATGGCTGGCCAGCGCGGAACGTCAGGTGAGCGAGCTGTCCTGAGCCGAGTGTGACCGCGATTGGCAAATCTGGCGGAGATAGGTACGCAAGAGGCCCTGAGCCAACATGCTCGGGGCCTTTTGCGCGCGGCCGGATGCGGTGCTGACGCGCGGGCGCCAGATGTTCACTGGGAGATTCCGCAGCCGAGGGATGTGGCTTCCCCAGCCAATCGGCCTGTTCTTCCAACTGGCGCAAGCCCTGCTTCGGGGGCAACCTGTAGGCGGCCTTCATGACCAATCTCAGCTCTTTGCAGATGTCTGGGCAGATGCCCAGTCACGTCCTCTATCTTGTGCTGGCGGCATCGTTTGCACTGGGCGTGTTTTGACAGTCTCGCGCCTTTTCCCTATATTGACCCGAACATTCCGTTCTCACCCCATGAGTCTGAGGAGGATTCCATGCAGTCTCTGTCGCTGCGGCGCGTGAACTGGTCCACCTGGGTCAAGGTGATAGGTGTTATGCTCTTTGGCGTGGCCACAGCCATCAGCGCGCGCATAAGCGTGGCGCTGCCCTTCTCGCCAGTCCCGCTGACCCTTCAAGTGCTGGTCGTGATTGTGAGCGGCTTTGTGCTGGGCCCGGGCGCTGCTTTCGCGTCTCAGCTGCTCTATCTGCAAGCCATTCTTCTGGGCGCCCCACTGACGGCCATGGGTCTATCGGGTCCGTTGGCCTTTGCCTCGCCTACCGCGGGCTATCTCGTCGCCTTTCCTTTGGCCGCCGCGGTGGCGGGTTGGGTCAGCCATCGGCGGATGTCCGATTCTATCGTTTGGCGAGGCCTCGGCGGCGTGGCTGGGCTGGCCATCATCTACGGGCTAGGCTCGCTCTGGTTGAGCGGATATGTCGGCGGGCTGGACCGCGCCTGGCAGCTCGGAGTCGCCCCTTTTGTAGCCGCTGATGCTCTCAAGGTCATCATCGCCAGCGTCGGGCTTTCGGCTCTGAGGCGCGTCTAGGGATCCGCTCAGACAGGATCCTGTAGGCTTGCTTGCGCCCATGCCTTGGGGGGCGCCTGTGGCAAAGGCCATATATGACCCAAGCAGAGCCCGGTCCGAACTATGATGCCCCCGACGATGAAAACGCCTCGTCGGGGGCGTTTTGCTTTCAGACCCGTGGCGTGTACGATGCCTCTTGCGCCGCGGGTCCCGTTCTATCCAAGTGAGGTGAGTGCATGGCCGATGTCGTGCTCTACAATGGACGATTCTACACCTTGGATTCCAGCATCCCCCGCGCCTCGGCTCTTGCCATCCGCGATGATCGCATTATCTATGTGGGCGATGATCGCACGGCTCGCGCTCTGTTGACGCCCCACAGCGAGGCCATCGATGTGCGGGGTGCATGTGGCGTGCCCGGTCTCACCGATGCACACATGCATCTCCAACACTATGCCGAGGCGCTCACGCGCGTGGACGCCGAGACCCCGACAGTGGAGGAGACCCTGCATCGAGTGGCCGAACGCGCCGCTCGCATCCCGAAAGGCGCCTGGGTGCTGGGCAGAGGTTGGAACCACAACGTCTGGGGCGGGCAATTCCCGACCGCAGCGCAGCTCGACTTTGTAGCGCCGGACCACCCCGTATGCTTGGGCGCCAAGAGCGGACACGCGGTCTGGGTGAACTCGCGCGCCCTACAGGTCGCGGGCATCGGGGCTCAGGCCCCCGATCCGCCAGGTGGGCAGATTGTGCGAGACGACCGGGGATGCCCAACTGGGATCCTCTTGGAGGCGGCGATGGCCCTCGTCCATCGTCACATCCCAGAGGCAGGCCTGAACGAGACGGTCGCGGCCATGCGAGAGGCCATTCAGAAGGCCAACCATGCCGGGCTAACAGGCCTACATGATATGGATGGTGGACTCGCCCTCCAGGCCGAGCAGGTGCTGCGTGAGCGAGGCGAGCTTACGATCCGTATCTTCAAGAGCATTCCCCGCGAGCGCCTCGAGGATGCGCTCGCCCTGGGCCTGCGCAGCGGCTTCGGTGACGACTGGTTGCGCATCGGCCAAGTGAAGATGTTCGCCGATGGGGCTCTCGGGCCGCGCACTGCGTGGATGCTCACAGGTTACGAAACGGCGCCGAACGATACGGGCATCCCCACCACCCCCATTGAGGCGCTGCGAGAGAGCGTGATGCAGGCCAATCGCGCCGGTTTGGGTTGCGCGATCCACGCCATCGGCGACCGGGCTTGTCGCGAGGTGCTCGACATCTATGAGGCCGTAGGCCCAGGCACCTGTCGCTTGCGCAACCGCATCGAGCATGCCCAGATTCTTCACCCGGATGACATGCCGCGCTTTGGCAAGCTGGGTGTGATCGCGTCGATGCAACCCATTCACGCCACATCGGACATGGACATCTCGGATCTGCACCTGGGCCAGCGGGCGGCTGGCGCCTACCCCTTTGGAACACTCCTGCAGCAGGGAGCGGTCCTAGCCTTCGGTTCGGATTGCCCCGTCGAGGTGATCGATCCACTTATCGGGCTCCATGCGGCCGTAACCCGTCGCCGTGCAGATGGGCGTCCTGGCGAGGAGGGTTGGTATGGCCAGCAGCGGCTCAGCGTCGAGCAGGCGGTGTGTGGCTTTACCTGGGGGGCGGCCTTTGCCGCGGGCCTTGAGGATCGCTTGGGCACGCTTCGGGTTGGCAAGTGGGCCGATATCACGCTCCTGGGTGAGGATGTTTTCGCCGTTGCGCCGATGGAGATCCCATCGATCGAGGTGCTAGCCACCCTGGTGGGCGGTCACTTTGTCTGGCGCAGCCCAAACCTGTAGGCAAAACTAACCGGCTCGAACACCGGGGGCCTCGCCCTCTGCATCGCTCCGCCGAGCCGCGTGCGCGCGCGTGGTTTTCCTTGATTACCCTCTTTCCGTATGCTATAATGGAGTCGAGAGCGCCCAGGGACTGCTGCGCGCGACATGTGTCTTTGTAGCCCCATCGTACCCGCCCTGTCGTCGCCTCGGCGATCTCATTCTAGCTTCATCCTGCCACATCGCCGCTGTGCGCTTGTCTAGCGGTCCCCTTGGCTCCCACTCGCTCTAGTTCGGGTCACACTGGGATATGTTCCATTCTGGCATAGCGGAGCCTTTGGGCGCACGTCAGAGGGAACGTCGCAACGTCACTGAGTCGAGATTAGATCGGGCGACGCGTGTCCTCTGGATCGGGTCTGGGACCATAGTCGTGCATGGGTTCAAGCGCATCTCTATCGGCTCACGGGGCAGAGAGGGTGTTCCAAAGGAGGGACAGATGGCGGTCATCACCATGTCGAGGCAGATCGGAAGCGGCGCCGATCAGGTCGCCAACCAGCTGTGCGAGGATCTCGGATTGGTCGCCTTTGACAAGCGGCTGATGGCGCGGGTGGCGGGCGAGATTGGCATCAGCGAGGCGGAGATCGTCGACTATTCGGAGGATCAATACCGGCTCCGCGGCTTTTTCGAGGCGCTCTTCCGACGTGCGCGCCCTGTAGCTGAGGTATCGTCCTGGGCCGGGGGACGCACACAAGGGTATGAGCGTGAGGTCAGGGTGCTGGATGAGGATCGTGCCATCGATCTCGTGCGCGCGACGGTGCTCGCGG
>JAFGLK010000492.1 GCA_016928125.1 Anaerolineae bacterium | reverse complement strand
CCTTTGCCTTGATGAAGGGACATGAGGGCATTCGCAACGCGGATCTGCAGGCCTCGTTGGCGGAGCACAACATGGGGCTGCGCCAGCCCATCGCCCAGATCCTCGATGAGGACAAGCAAGCGATCGCCTACCACGAGGCGGGGCACGCCGTCGTGACCTGGGCGCTCACCGACGATCGCATCACCCGCGCGGCGATCGTGCGCTACAGCGGCGGCCCCGGCGGGGGCGCCAGCCTGGGGCACATCTATCATGTGCCCAATCAGGAGCGCGTGGGTCAAAAGTCGAGCGATGTGGCCAAGCGCATCTGTGTCAGCCTGGCCGGGCGTGCCTCGGAGCTGGAGTTCTTGGGGCAGCCTCACATGGGCGCAGGTAGCGATATGATGTCGGTGCGGGGCATGCTGCTCTCGATGGCCCAGGAAGGCCTCTTTTCGTCGATCGCTTATGCGCCCGAGCCGACGCCCGAACTCGTCAAGGAGCTCGACCGCTACGCGAACGAACTGATGGCCTTGGCGCGCCGCACCCTGCGCCAGCACGCCGGCAAGGTTCACGCTCTGGTCGAGGCGCTGATGGAACGCGAGGAACTGGATGCCGATGAGGTCATGGCGATCCTCGGCCCCAGACCTCATGAACGGCAGGCCGAAACAGAGGACGAGGTGGCGTAAGATTCGTACCAAGGCGAACCTGAGCTCCGCCCTGGTCCATGCTGTTCACAAGGAGGAAGCGATGCGAGCGGTCATCATCGGGGGCAGTGGACATGTGGGCACCTATCTGGTGCCCCGTCTGGTTCAGGCCGGCTACGAGGTCATCAATGTCACCCGAGGCCAGCGTCAGCCCTACCGACCGCACGGTGCCTGGCAGAGCGTACAGAGTGTGATCATCGACCGCGCCGAGGCTGAGGCGGCAGGGACCTTTGGCGAGCGGATCGCCGCGCTGGGGCCCGATGTGGTCGTGGACATGATCTGCTTTCAGCTCCCCAGTGCGCAGCACCTGGTGGAGGCCCTGCGGGGTCGGGTGCAGCACTTTTTGCTCACCGGCACCATCTGGGTGCACGGCCATAGCGTGCAGGTGCCTACCAGCGAGGCCCAGCCGCGAGAGCCGTTCGGCGAGTATGGCATCCAAAAGGCGGCCATTGAGGCCTATCTGCTCGACCAGGCGCGCCGGGGCGATTTCCCGGCCACGATCGTGCATCCCGGCCACATCGTCGGGCCGGGGTGGCCGCCGGTGAACCCGGCCGGGCATTTCAACCCCGTCGTGTTCGAGAAGCTCGCGCGGTGCGAGGAACTGGCGTTGCCCAATTTCGGCCTGGAAACGGTGCACCATGTCCACGCCGACGACGTGGCCCAGCTGTTCAGTCAGGCCCTGGCCCATTGGGGCGCCTCGGTGGGCGAGAGCTTTCACGCCGTCTCGCCCGGTGCGCTCACCCTGCGCGGCTATGCCGAGGCCGTGGCGGGCTGGTTCGGACAGAGCGCCAACCTGACCTTCCTGCCTTGGGAGCAGTGGCGCGCGACTGTCTCCGAGGATGACGCCCAGGCCACCGAGGATCACATCCGCCACAGCCCCAACTGCTCCATCGCCAAGGCCCAGAGGCTGCTCGATTACCGGCCGCGCTACACCTCGCTGGAGGCGGTCCATGGGGCGCTGGCCTGGCTCATAGAGCAGGGCGTGGTGAAGGCGCCGCCGCTGCGCTAGCCAGGTCGCTACGCGGCTCACATCGGTTGGATCATTGCGATCCCTGGTGGTCGCGCCTTACGTCACCCTTGCGAAGGGAGAATCGCCATGCTTGTCACCGACTGTCACGCCCACATCTACAGTCCGGACACCGACCGCTATCCCCAGATCGAGAGACCCTATCTGCCGCCTTCCGGCACCGGCACGCTCGAGCATCTCAAGCGCGAGATGGCGACCCACGACGTCGCGCGCGTGGTGGTCATCCACACCAGCACGGCCTACGAATGGGATAACCGCCTGCTGGCGGATACGGCGCGGGCCCATGCGCCCTGGATGGTGGGCGTGTGCACGCTCAATCCCGAGGATCCCGCCAGCCCGGCGCTGCTGCAACGCTATGTGCAAGCCTACAACGTGCGCGGCATGCGCAGCGTGCCTGCCGGCCCCGACCGCTCGCGCCTCGACCACCCCGGCGTCGATGCGCTCTGGAGCGTGGCCGAGGAACTGGGCATCACCATCAACCCGCTGATCCACGTGAACCTGGCCGACCAGTTGGAGGCCATGCTGCGCCGCCATCCCCAGCTCAACGTGGTGCTCGACCACTGCATGTACCCCAGGGGCCGCGACGGGTTGCAGGGCGAGACGATCCAGCGGGTGCTCCGTCTGGCCGACTATCCCAACCTCCACGCCAAGCTGACCTGGCTGGTGGACAGCTCGGACGAGGAGGATCCCTTTGAGGATACCTACCCCCTCTTGCGGGCGGTGATCGACGCCTACGGCCCCGAGCGTTGCCTGTGGGGCAGCGACTTTCCCTGTGAGCTGTGGATCCCAAAGGCGAGCT
>JAFGLK010000491.1 GCA_016928125.1 Anaerolineae bacterium | reverse complement strand
GAGGCGCCCTCATTCAGCCAGGCATCCTCGTTGGGATCGCTGAACCAATGGATCATGTGCTGGAATTCATGGGCCAGCACACTCTCGTACGTCGCCGTGCCAGGCGTCAAGGAGGCCAATTCCATGACGAACATCTCGTGCTCATTGCTGTAGGGGTTGAGCGTGCAGGGCAACTCGTTGGCGGCCGCGAAATAGCCTGCAGCGCTCATGCGCTGCACGTTGAGCACCACCAGGCGTGGATCAGCATCGATGCCAGGGCTCCACTCCTCACCAAAGTAGGCCCGATTCGTAGGATAGATGCGCTCCTCAAAGACGCGCGCCGAGCGGGCCAACGCCTCCCTATCCACGCTAGCGCCCTCCTCCACCCACATCTGGACATGCTCGGCCTCGACTTGCAGCGTCGCCGTGATGGCGTCATAGCGCGCCGCCTCCACATCAGCGACCCAGAAAAGCTTGGCGCTGCCCACGCAGGCCCTTTCGACGGGCGCACAGCGCTCCAGCCTGGTCGCGTTCCCCTGGCTCAGGGCTTGAGCATCAGGGTAACGAGGGGGCATGGGGTTGGCGCGCAGCATCTCGGTCAGATCGAGTGTTGGGGAGGGCCGTGGCGTGGGGCTCGCGCTCGGCATTGGAGAGCTCTCTGCGACCTCGCGGGCGAGCGGCCGCGCAGAGGGCAGAGGGCTCACCAAGCTCTCTCTAGTAGGCGTTGCCTCGCAGGCGACCATGCCGAGCAGCGTGGCCAGCGCCAGGCAGACAGGGAGCGTCAAGCCTCGCAGGAGAGCCCGCACGGTTCGGGCGCACGCGCGGCTCGCCCTCAGGTCTTGGTCAGTTCGAGCTGGGCGCCGCAATTGGGGCACTTGCGCAGAGCGCTGCGCACTGGCAGTTGGGTGTTGCAGTAGGGACACACTTTCTCGACCATGGATGGCAGCAGGCCCGTGAAGACGTACACGATCCGATCTTCCCGCTGCTCGGGCCGTGCGCTGCCCTCTCGCACCAACTCGTCCAGCACGCGGGTGGCCATCGCATCCGAGAGGCGATACTCGGCGCGCAACTGCGAGACCGTGACCTCCCCCCCAAGACGGCGCGCCAGATCGATGGCGCCCGTCTTGAGCACATCGGGTCTGAGCGAGGCCAGGCGCCGTAGCCAGCGCGCGCCACTGACCAGCAGCACGGTGGCCACGGCCACCAGCACGATACCCACAAGGGCGCGGCTCGCCTGATCAGCGGCCGCGATCAGAAAGAGGATCCCCCCGACATAGAACGGGATCGAGACGACCGCCAGGAGAATGGCCGCGAGTTTCTTCATGCTCTGTGTTCCCCCTAGAGTTAGACTAGCCCCACTTTTTCGTGGCTTGATTGAGCGCCTCGCCCATCTGCTCGAAAAAGCTCTGGATGGCCTCGTTGGTCAGGCGACGCGTAAAGTATTGCGAGACCAGCGCCGCGAACTTGAGCGGCTGCTCGGCCATCGCCTTGTCGTCCTGTACTTTGGCGTCGAACTCGCGCCAGGTCTGGTTGACCACGGCGACCGAGTGGGGCACCAAGACGTCCACTTTGGCCAGATTGTAGCGCCGCTGCTCCCTCACCACCTGTCCCACGCTGGAACCAAAGCGTTGTAAGCCCTGGCCGATACCTCTCAGCAAACCCAGTGCCTCGGCTGAGGCAGCCAAGGCCTGCTCATAGCTCTTGCGCACCTTGTTGCGCTGCACGAGTTCCTCAAGCTTGGCGCCCAACTCGCCCGTGACGTCATACGGCTCGCTCAGCTCCTCAAGCACGCGACGGATGGCCGCCTCCTCCGCCAGGGTGTCAAAATGCGCTTCGAGGTGATCGCGGCGCCCCTGGGCCTCGGATACCTCGACGCTAAGCTTCTGCCACTCCTCGCGCAGTTCGGCCTGGGTATCGCCCGCACGCTCCACCTGCTCCAGCCATTCCTGGCGCACCGCCCGGAGCTGCTTGAGCGTGGTCTCCTGTTCCTTCTTGGCCTCGCGCATGGCCTTCTTGTAGCGACGAATCTTGCCAGCATGAGTCAACCAGGCCAGAGGGGCGTCGTCCAGGACATCCAGGGCATCATAGGCGCGCGCATACTCGTTCTGGTAGGCCACGACCTGCGCCTTGAGATGCTCCTCGCGGGCATTGATCGCGGGATTGGCCTCGCGCAAGGCCTCTACAGCGGCCTGGCCCTGGGCGCTGAGACGGTCCAGCTTCTGGCGGCCCTCCACCACGGTCTTGCCGAGTTCGACCATCTCGCGACGGATGCGCGCTTGCTCCTCAGCCTCGATCTCGTCCAGATGGGCCGCAAAGCGGGGCGGCAGCTCTGCCCTTTGGGCGGCCACTCTGGGGTAGCAGTAGCCGAACACCTCTTGCCACGCAGCCAACTCTCGCGAAAAGATCTTGTCGAGGCGATCTTTGACTTCCTCGGTCTGCTTCTGACATGCGGCGAGCTCTGCCGCCTTGTCGCTGATGTAGCGGTGGAACTCGGATAGGTCCATGCGATAGACACGCCTAGTGTCTCGAGCCATCTTCGTCCCTCCTAGACTCGACCACGCCTCGGGAGCGACCATCGCGTCTCAGGCCTACCCCCCACGTTCCCGACCACAGCGCCTTGCGCAGACGCCATACAAGCCCCGCCCCGAGCGGTGGCGTAGGCGCCACGGCCTTCAACTCGGAGAAACCACGTCGTTCATCCCAATAGAGGGGACAGGCGCCGCAGCAAATATCCTTGATCGAACAGCGGGCGCAAGTCGGGGGCAAGAACTCCTTGCGGCGCCAGTAGAGAGCCGTGCGGCTGTACCAGACCTTATCAAAGGGCTCGTGCAACAGATCGCCGATGCCGCGCTCAAAGCTAGAGCAGGGCAGCAGCTCGCCGGCCGGGTTGACAGAGAGCAGCCCATGCACGCACGCGCACGACTTGGAGCCCAACCCCGCTTGGACGGGATTGAACAGGCAGTAGGGCACGGGCGAGTACCACTCGAGATGAACGCCCTTCTCCTTGGCATGCGCTTGAACGGCGGTGATCACGGCACCGATCTGGGCATAGCTGATGTCATCCTCGCCATGCGCCAAGGCCGTGCCCGTGCGAATCACCATGTTCATCGAGAAATACTCCGAGCGGAGCTCCTCGGCGATAAAGTCCACCAGCGGCATGAGATGATCCCGATTGCCACCACACACGGTCGTGTTGGTGTGCGTGTGCACCCGTGCCCGCCGCAGGTTGGCGATGCCCGCGACGGTCTGATCCCAAGAGCCCGGATGTTGGGTGATGGCATCATGTATCTCAGCCGCCCCCCCCTCCAGGCTCACTTGGGCAGAATGAAGGCCAGCCTGGGCCAGTTCCGACACATAGTCGGGATCTGCACAACGGATGCCGTTGGTGATCAGGTTGACGCGCAAGCCCTTGGCGCGGCCATACGCGATGAGCTCGGGCAGATCATCCCGCAAGGTGGGCTCGCCGCCTGTGAACGACACCGTCGGGCAATGCGCCTCGTCGTAGATGCGATCGAGGATGATCTTGACCTCAGCCGTGGTCATCTCACTCACAGCGCGCCCGCGGCGCGGCGCGTCGGCATAGCAAAAGGTGCAGCGGTTCTGACAGCGATAGGTCAGGGCGATCTCAGAGAGGACGGGCAATTCGCGCTTGTGGCTGCCATAGGGCGTCAGGCGGACGCTCGGTGCCGGGCGCGGCACATCCTGGAGCAAGGTCGAGAGCGTGGCCAACAGGTTGCCCAGGTCATGGCGCACCTGCCCTTCTTCGGCCCCGTAATGCTTGACCACCGCCTGAATGACAGCGGGCACATCGGGACCATGCTCTGGGTCGTACAACCTCTGCAGCATGAAGAGCGCCGTCTCGCTCAGATGATGCAGGCGGTTCGGTCGCAGGATGATCAGGCGATCCTCGGGCCGGATGAACACATACTCCCGCGTCGCGTTTACCAACTCGCTGGCCGAGGCGCTGAGCGCCTCGAGCGGCGGTGGGGCGTTCTCAGTCATCATTAGAAACGGCTCACGCAGGCCGAATGACAGGCGCTATGGCAGGCGCTGTGGACACAGGCCGAGTGGCAGGCGCTATGACAGGCATCGTGGACGCAGGCCGAGTGACAGGCGTCATGGACGCAAGCCGAATGGCAGGCTGAGTGACAGGCGGCATAGCCCACCTCGCCGGCTCGCGTCTCGCCAAACAGCCCAGCGACAGCGCTTTCCACACGCTCCACCGAGCCGCTAATCGTCTGCTCGACCCCCCGTGTCAGCTCATCGGCTACCTGCTCAAGCGGGGCGATCGCCTCTCCGGCTGCTCTGGCCAATGGTCCAGGGCCGGAGGGCTGAGGCGCCGAGCCCGAACCAGCATAGCTCCGCCGTTCGCTGAGGATGATCCAGGGCAAGTAGTTGGGCATCCGCACCGGCTGAGGCGTGCGACGCCAATCGCGCTCGTACTCCTCCCACGCGGTATCGATGCGCCGCTGGTACTCGCGCCGGGTGGCCTGGGGATCGGCGTTCCACATCTTGGGCTGCAAGACCGTGGATACGGCGGCAAGGATCGTGGGGATCTGGCTACGGTCGAGGGTGCCATCCTCACCGATAGCGGCCAACAAGGCCTTTTCGTAGGGGGCCAGCTCAGCCTTTGGATCGATGATCTCCATCTGCAGCGGCTGGCGATTGACGATGTTGATGATCCCCTTTTGCTCCAGCGCCAACACGATCAGCGCGATCGTCTTGGTCGAGTTGCCCATGTAAAAGGCGGTCTCGATGGCATTCATATCCGGCACGACGCCCTGGGTCTGAAACGTCTCCACTTCGATCTCGGGCGGCTCATAGGTCGGCTTGGGTTTGCGCCTGCGCCCAACCACGATCAGCACGCCGAGCACACCCAGGGTCACAAAGATGCCGACGCAAACGGTGAGATCGCGCGCCTCCCGTGACAGGGCCAAGAGAGATGCTGGCGTCGGGGCCACGACGAGCGTGGGGCTCAGCGGGATTGGTGTCTCCCTGGTCGTGGTGATCGCCTCGCCGGGCAAGAAGAACTGCGGCACCATTTGCGCCTCGGGCGCGAGATTCTCTTCGCGCACGAAAATCGAGAGCCAGACCTTGCCGGTCGTTTCGTCCGGGGTAGCAAAGTAGACCCAGCGATCGAACTCAGAGGTGTCGTTCACGATCAGGCCGGTGGTATCCACGAGTTCATCGGTGACATCCTCGGCCTGTTGCACATCGGCAGGCAGCTCGATCGGCAAGATGTAGCGGATCTCCTGACGCTCGATCGGCAATGCCCACTGGAATGGCGCCCAGCCAATGGCGCGATAGACCCGGTCGCCCATGCGTGTCTCGTCAAACACCGAGCGATCGACCGTGTAGCGCACCATCACCTGGTACTGCTCATCCACCCGGGTCGACTGTCCCAGGTTGACCTGGTAGAACTCTGGCCCACCGCTCAGATCGACTCCGAACTCGCCTTGCGGTCCGCTGCCACTGACGGAGACGATGGTGTGCTCGCGGGGAAAGGGCCCCAGTTCGCGAATGCGGTCCCGGCCGCCTTCGAGCTCGGTGAAGGTCAAGCTATAGCGTACGTCCAGGCGGCCATCGTTCAAGACCACCACATACGCGTCGACCAGATCCAGTCGCACTGGATCGCCCTGCGCGAGGACGGGGAAGACCAGACACAGACAGAGCACCGCGGCGGCCAGAGCAAGAAAGGCTGTTCGGCGCATAGGCTACTCCTTCAGATCGATCACGACCTGGCACCCTTCACGAGTTTACACCAGACGACCCGCACGACAAAGTGAGGCAAGGCAAGCATACGGCGCCAGCGAGAAGGTTGAATGATGAGGCGATAGAGCCACTCCAAGCCATGCTCACGCATCCACAGCGGCGCGCGCGGCACCACGCCGGCGATGAAATCGAGGGTCCCCCCCACGCCCATACAGACGGGCACGCCCAACCTTCCCAGATTGCGATGGATCCAAAGATCCTGGCGCGGCGCCCCATAGGCCACAAAGAGGAAATCGGGCCGCGCAGCCTGCACCCGGGCCACGATCTCATCCTCCTCTGCGGGATCTGGGCTGCCCGCAAAGGTGCCCGCGACCTGCAGGCCCGGGTACTCCGCTATGAGGAACGCCGCGGCCCGCTCGGCGATGCCGGGCGCAGCCCCCAGCAAAAAGAGGCGATAGCCCCGCTGCGCGCTCAACCGGGCCATGAGCGGCACCGTATCCGAGCCCGTGACCCGCTCCAGGAGCGGGCGACCCAAGAAGCGCGCCGCCCAGAGCAGGCCCTGTCCATCAGGCAAGGCCAGATCGGCATCCCGCAACACCTGTCTGAAGACCGGATCGCTCTGCGCCCGCATGACAAACTCGGGATTGAGGGTGACGATCTGGTGGGGCACGCCCGACCGGACATAGCCATCCACCAGGTCGAGGGTCTGGTGCGTGGTGACTTTATCCACGCGGATGCCGAGGATCTCGACCGACTCAGGCGCCATATTCCTGCCCCGATCCAGCGGCCTCCAGCGCCTCCAGCACGGTGTGAGCGCATCGATCCCAAGAAAAGTGCGCCAGGCGCTCGCGTCCGCGTCGTATCAGATCCACCCGCAGATCGGCGTCGCGGTAGGCGCGCCACATGGCCTGGGCCCAGGCCTCCACGTCGGCGGGGTCGATGAGCAGCGCCGCCTCGCCGGCCACCTCGGGCAACGACGACGCGTTCGAGCAGATGACCGGCGTGTCGCAGGCCATGGCCTCGAGGACAGG
>JAFGLK010000490.1 GCA_016928125.1 Anaerolineae bacterium | reverse complement strand
TGCCGGTGCGCCATCACAACCTGCCTCTGGATCAGGTCAGCCTCGAGATCGATGGGCGCGGCCACATCCCGGGCTATGGGCCCGATCCGCTCTATGACGACGAGGATTCCCTGATGCTGCCCCCAAACGAGACCCACGCCTTTTGGACCTCGGCACAGCCGGGCGCAGAGGTCGAGCCTGGGCTTCATCAAATCGCCGTGCAAGCGGCGCTTGAGGGGGAGGAACCGGTCGTCCGCACGATCGATGTCATGGTTCACGATGTGCAGCTCCGTCCCCGTGAGGGCTTTCACATCACCCACTGGTTCTACTGCGATGCGCTGATCGACTGGTACAGGACCAAGCAGTTCGACGCGCGCTTCTGGGACCTCCTTCCCCGTTACATGCGCAACGTGGCTGAGCACGGCCTGGACACCCTGTATGTACCGGTCTTCACGCCGCCCCTGGATGGCGTCAAGACCCCTAGCCAACTCTTGTGCGTGACGTGCGATGGGCCGGACAGCTACCGCTTCGACTGGCAGGACGTGCGGCGCTATGTGCGCCTGGCGCGCGAGTGCGGCTTGACCCATTTTGAGTGGTGCCACCTCTTTACTCAATGGGGTGCGCGCTACGCGATCCGCATCTACGAGGGACAGGGCCAAGACGAGCGTTTGTTGTGGCCTGCGGAGACCGCGGCGACGTCCGACACCTACCGCCGCTTCCTGGCCCAGTATCTGCCGGAACTGCGTCGTTTTCTTGAGGAGGAAGGGCTGCTGGACAGTTCTTTCTTCCACATCTCGGACGAGCCGCACGGCCCCGAGCATCTGCAGCAGTACCGGCAGAATCGAGCCATGCTCCGCGAGTTGGCCCCCTGGATGCCGGTGATGGACGCCCTGACCGAGATCGAGTTCGCCCGCCAGGGCCTCATGGACAGGCCCATCCCGAGCATCCGCACCGCCCTGGATTTCGTGGCCGAGGGCATTCCCTGCTGGTGCTACTACTGCTGCGGGCCGCGCGGCGCCTATCTCAACCGGCTGCTCGACACGGCGCTGCCCAAGATCGCCATGCACGGCTTGCTGTTCTATCGCTGGCCCCTGCAGGGTTTTTTGCATTGGGGCTACAACTACTGGTACCAGTCCCAGACCCGGCAGTTGATCGATCCCTACAACGTTCAGGACGGGCTTAAATGGGAGCGCGGCTGGGCCTACGGCGACCCGTTCATGGTCTATCCGGGACCGGACGGCCCAGTTGACTCGATGCGCTGGGAGATCTTTGCCGAGAGCCTGCAGGACTATGCTCTGCTCCAGATGGCGGAGGTCTCGCGGGACGATCCGCTTCTGGCACCGATCCAGGCGTTTGACGATTTTCCCGTCCACGCCGCCTGGCGACAGGCCGTGCGACATGAACTGCTTCAGAGAGCGACCAAAGCATAAGGCTTTGCACAGAAAGCTTGATCCAAGGGGGACGAGATGAGCGAACCGATCGTGAGAGTGGCGATCGCCGGCTACGGCCGCAGCGGGTGCAACATCCACGCGCGCTGGCTGCGCGAGGCGCCGGAGCAATACCGCATCGTGGCCGTAGCCGACCAGTTGCCCGAGCGACGCGCCGATGCCGAGCGTGATTTCGGCTGCGTCACCTATGAGGAGTATCACGAAATGCTCGAGCGCACCGATGTGGATCTGTTCATCAATGCGCTGCCCAGCTTTCTTCACACACCGGGCACCATCGAGGCCTTTGGGCAAGGGTTCAACGTGGTGTGCGAAAAACCGATCGCGCTCTCGGTGGCGGATTTCGACCGCATGACCGCCGCAGCACGGGCCGCAGGCAAGTTGTTCGCGCCTTTTCAGAACTCGCGCTTCTATCCCTATTTCCAGAAGATGCGCGAGATCATCGCCTCTGGGGTGCTGGGCGAGATCGTGCACATCCGCTCGGTGTGGAGCGGCTTCTCGCGGCGCTGGGATTGGCAGACGCTGCAGGAGAATGGCGGCGGCAATCTGAACAACACCGGCCCTCATCCTCTGGATCAGGCCATCATCCTATTCGGTGAAAGGCAGCCCCAGGTCTTTTGCCGCATGAAGTCGATCCAGCCTTTCGGCGGCGATGCCGACGATTGGACGGCCGTCACCCTGTATGGCGACGATGCACCGGTGATCGAGATTCTGGTCAGCTCGTATCTAGCCTATCCCATGGGCGAGCAGTACAACATCTCGGGCACCTATGGCGGCTTGACCGGCGGGCCCCGTGGGCTCACCTGGCGCTACTTTGACCCGGCCAAGGCGCCCCAGCACGAATTCTGGCGTCCCTGGAGCCAGGACCGCAAGTACTGCTCCGAGGAGCTGCCCTGGATCGAGGAGCGCTGGGAGCCGGCGCAGGATCTGAACGATTTTCAGCACAACAGCCGCGCATTCTACAACAACCTCTATGCTGCCCTGGTGCATGGTGCCGAATTGGTGGTCAAGCCTGAGCAAGTGCGGCGGCAGATCGCCGTGCTCGCAGACTGCCACCGTCAGAATCCGCTGCCCAGGCGTGAGAGCCGCGGCAGCTCTCCTGTCGAAGGCTCTGGAGGGAACGCGTAATGCTCAAAGCCGTCATCCTGGGCGAACGCCAAGCTACGCTGAAGGAAGTGCCCGATCCCCAGCCCAAGGAGGATTGGGCCCTGGTCAAGGTGCACGTCGCGCCCATGTGCACCGAGTACAAGATCTGGCAAAGCGGCCGCCCGAACGAGTATCTCGGCCATGAGGCCGCCGGCGAGGTGGTGGCCGTGGCGCAGCCGGGCCGCGTGCAGGTGGGCGATCGCGTGGTGGTCATGCCCTTGTACGCCTGCGGAGGGTGCGCCCTGTGTGTGGCGGGCGACTATATCCACTGCCAGAGCGCACCCCCGGTGGAGGCGTTTCTCGGCACCCGGGAGGGCACCGCAACCTACGCCCAGTACCTGGTCAAGCCGGACTGGCTCCTGCCCAAGATCCCGGAGGGCGTCTCATACGAGCTGGCTTCGCTGGCGTGCTGTGCCCTGGGGCCCTCGTTCGGCGCCCTGGATGCCATGGGCGTGGATGCCTTTGACACCTTGCTGATCACGGGCGCCGGACCGGTGGGTCTGGGAGCCGTGGTCAATGCCAAGTATCGCGGCGCGCGTGTCATCGCGGTCGAGTCGATCCCCTACCGCGTCCGGTACGCACAAAGGCTGGGCGCCGATACGGTGCTGGATCCCAACGACAGCCACACTCTGGACGCGATCCGCGACATGACCGCTGGCCTGGGTGTGGATAAGGCGTTGGACTGCTCCGGCGTCGTGGCGGCGCAGCGC
>JAFGLK010000489.1 GCA_016928125.1 Anaerolineae bacterium | reverse complement strand
TGGGCGGGAACTGGATCACCATGAAACCGCGCAGAAGCGAACCTACTACCAGCCACTGCCAGCTCTGGGCGAACATGAAGATGAGAAATATCGAGGCCGAGAGCAGTCCCGCCAGGCCAATCAGCCTGACCCGTCCCGTGTGGTCTGCCAGATAGCCGGCGATGGGAAAAACCAGCAGCCCGGCCAGCGGCACGAGCGAGTCCAGCCAGCCGATCTGGGCCGGCTGGCCGCCCAAGGCCAGCACATAGAGCGAAGCATAGGGAAAGACCATGCCGCGCGCGAACATGCCCAGCACGCCCGTGCCGGTGAGCACCAACATGTTGCCGCGCATGAACGCCAGGGCATGTCGCAGAGAGGCCTGCTTGAGCACTCAGCGGCTCCTCGAGGTCGTGCGATGGGCTCCCCAGCACAAGCTTCCCAGCCTTTTGGACGGCGAATGCGTCAGACTTGGACGCGCTCCTTCGTCTTAGAAACCAGGGCCTGCGCCTTGTCCAAGAAGCCAGGGGCCAAGGCCAACGCGCTTTCCACAGGAATATCGGACACGGAGAGGCCGATAAAGAGATTCGGGCGGCCGCGACGTCCGCGGATGATGTTGATCTGCCCCGCCGTCACATCCTCGCACTCTAGATCCTGCAACATGCCTTCTAGCTCTTCGTCAGAGATATCCGCGTGAGGCACGTTGCGCAGAAACATGTACACGTCGGCGAGCTTGGTGCGGCGGCTGACCACCACGGTGGGTTTGCCCCGAGCGGTGCAGTGCCGGCGCCATTTGACCTCACAGCCCAGCCAAGAGCTGCCGTTGCCGGTCACCAGATAGCCCTTCTTGTGAGCTTGAGCTAGGGCTTGTTCATACTGATTCATGCGACCTCCTCAAGGGGGAGCCAGACCGTAGAACCTGCCGGCGAGGACACCCATCTGCGCCGGCATCAGCACCAGTTGCCATGTCACCGGCACCCGCGCGATTCGTTTGGGCAAACCATCGTCGCGGCAGGTTCCTTTGGTCTATTATACATAACGAATGGACAGTCGGCAAGTGCATCTCAAGCTGGTCGGCGACCAACCCGACGAGCCGCGGGTCAGCGGCGCTATAGCAGCCGGGCTTGGGTGGCGAGAATCGCCTCTCGCATGATGCCGACGAGCTCATCCACCTGCGGACGCGTGATGATCAGCGGCGGCGTCACCAGCATCATGTCCCCGGCCACGCCCTCGATGCAGCCCGTGCAGGCGTAGATGACGAGGCCTCGTTTCAAGGCCTCTTCCTCCAGCACATGGCTGGCCCTCTGCTGTGGATCGAACGGCTCCTTGCTCGCCTTGTCCCGCACCAGCTCGATCCCGCAGAGCAGCCCCTGACCGCGCGCATCGCCAACGATCTCCAGATCGAGCAGGTCGCGCAGGCGTTCGAGCAGATAGGGTCCTACGCTCTGGGCGTTGGCCAGGATATCCTGGGCTTGCATATACTCTAGATTGGCTACGGCCACCGCGCAAGAAAGTGGATTCGCGTTCATGGTGTGCCCGGCGATAAAGGAGGCGCCGCTCGCTTCGATTGCTCCCCAAAGCTCCTCCTTGGCGATCGTCGCGGCCAGCGGCGTGTAGCCTGAGCTGATCCCCTTGGCCGTGGCGATGATGTCCGGCGTGACCCCCCATTCCTCGATGCCGAACCAGCGACCGAGCCGTCCCCAGGCGGTCATCACCTCATCGGCGATAAAGAGCACGTCGTGTCGAGCGCAGATCTCGCGGATCACCTCAAAATAACCCTCCGGGGCCGGCACGGCGCCCAGAGCCGCGCCCACCACCGGCTCGGCGATGAAGGCGGCCACATTCTCCTCGCCCGTCTGGTTGATCATAGTCTCGAGAGAGCGCGCGCACTTGAGGTCACATCCCGGGTACTTGAGCTCAAACGGGCAGCGATAGCAGTAGGCGGGTGGGATGTGCGGCGTGTGCACATACATTGGATAGTAGAGACGACGACGCAGGGTGTGCCCGCTAAAGCCCGCCACGCCCAGGTTGTTGCCATGGAAGCCCTGCCAACGTCCGATGACCAAATACTTGGTGCCCTTGCCGGTGGCAAGATAGTATTGCCGGGCCAGACGGGCCGCATCGTCCACGGCATCCGTGCCCGTATTGGAGAGCCAGATGCGGCAGTTATTGCGCATCGCTCCTGGCGCATGCTCAGCCACTATCTCGCCCAGCTTGAGCAGCGGCTCGCTGGTGAACACGTGGGTGGCGGCAAAGCTGATCTTCTTGGCCTGTGCGTACATGGCATCGGCCACGCTCTGCACGCCATGCCCGATGTTCACCACCACCGACGAGCCCGACGACCCGTCGATATAGCGGTTGCCGTCCACATCATAGATGTAGATACCCTCGCCGCGGTCGACGACTGGCGCCTGGGTGTGCCGGGCGCGGCGGACAATGGCTGTCTGCGTCTCTGTGCTGGTCATCTCATGCCTCCAGGGATCTTGCTATGGTCTGGCCATGCGCTACAGACTCTTGCCAGGACTCTGCAGTTTGGGCTCGAGTCTCCACATCACAGGGTAACTACATCATAAGGTAGCTCGCGCTTGGGGTCAATCGGCCCAGGCCGCTCGAGTACTTGCGCAGCGCAACAAAGGGGGCATAATCGAGTGTGGCAACCCTAACTCGGACATACGCTGGGCATGCACCAAGGAGAAGATGCTGTGAAAGAGGAGCCTGAGGGCAGCATTTACGGCGATCTGGGCGTCCGACCGGCCATCAATGCGACGGGGTATCAGCTCACGCGGCTGGGCGGCTCGATGCTCTCACCCAGGGTTCAGGCGGCCATGCAAGATGCCAACCATTACTTTGTGGACATGGAGGCGCTGCTCGAGCGTTCGGGACGCATCATCGCCGACCTGTTGGAAGCCGAGGCAGCCCTGGTGACGTCGGGATGCTGCGCTG
The DNA here is from genome assembly GCA_016928125.1 of Anaerolineae bacterium. Next base: position 2,809 of record JAFGLK010000489.1, on the reverse strand, counting down.
CTCTGGCCTTGGGCGCTGCGGCCTGTCTCGCCGGCGATGATCCTCGCAGGATCGAGCAGTTGCCCGACGTCACGGGTATGAAGCATGAGATCATCTGCCAGAAGCATCCATTCTACCGTTACGACCGCTGCGTCACGGTGCCGGGAGCTAGGCTCGTCGATGTTGGCGGCGCACTCGAGCGCATGCCCGAACAGCTCGAGGCGGCCATCGGCGAGGGAACGGCGGCCATCCTGGTGTGGGCCTCCAGGGAGGGTCCCAAGCCAGCGATTCTGGAAAAGGTCATCCGGGTTGGGCATCGCCATGGTGTGCCCGTCATCGTCGATGCAGCCACCCAAGTCTACCCGCTCGACGAAATGAAACGTTATCCGGCCATGGGCGCCGACCTGGTCTGCTACGGGGCCAAATACTTTGGCGCTCCCAACTCGACCGGGCTGCTCTGCGGCCGGCGCGACCTGGTGGAGGCTGCCAGCAAGCACGGCTTTGTGGCCTTTGAGACGGACGAACCTCGCCCCATCGGACGGCCGATGAAGCTGGATCGCCAGGAGATCATCGCCGTGGTGGTCGCCCTGCAGGAGTGGTTCGCGATGGATCACGCGGCCCGCTTGGATGGCTACCGACGACGCGCGCAGCGCCTGGCGGCTGCGCTCCAAGGGACACCTCAGGTGCGCGTCTCCCTGGCCGATGATCCCTCGGCAGACGTGCGCCTCGTCCTGGATGAAGCTGCCCTGGGTCGTACGGCCGAGCAACTCTCTGCGGAACTGCGCGATGGCGATCCCAGCATCTGGGTACGGGTGGAGCAAGAGGCCCTTGTCATCTCCACGGCCACCATGCGGGATGGCGATGAAGCTGAGGTCGCCGAGCGGCTCAATGCGTTGCTGACCCGGTCATCCGCTGAGAAGTCTGCGCAGTGATTGCGTCCGAGTCTGAGATGGAGGGGAATCATGCGTATCGCCCTCGGCGCGTATACACACGAAGCCAACTGCTTTTGCGCACACGCCACCGATCTGGCCGACTTCCAGAGGCGCCAGCTCGACTATGGCCCCAAGATGCTGGCCCACTGGGAGGCGCGCCGCTCTGAGATCTCGGGCGGCATGAGCGTCCTCAGTCGGCATCCCGAGTGTGAGGTCGTGCCGCTGCTGGCGGCCCGCGCCCTGGCCGCGGCGCCCATTCGCGAGGGGGTCTTCCGCGCGCTGCTGAACGATCTCTGTGCGCGTCTGCGCGCCGCCATGCCGGTGGATGGCGTGCTGCTGGTGCTGCATGGCGCCATGATGGCTGAGGAGACGCCCGACGCCACTGGAGAACTGCTTGCCCAAGTGCGCGCCATCGTGGGCGAAAAGACGCCCATCGCAGGCACCCTCGACCTGCATGCCAATGTGACCGAGCAGATGGCGCGCTCTGCGACCGCGCTGATCGGCTATCACACCACACCCCATATCGACCAATACGAGACGGGCGAGACGGCGGCCAGCCTGCTGCTCAGCGCCGTGACCGGCGAGAGCAGCCCGACCATGGCCCTGGTGCGCCTGCCCTGGATCTCATCCTCGGAGAACTGCACCGACCAATGGGGACCTCTGGCCGAGGTGCTCCAGATGGTGCACAAGCTCGAGCAGAGTGGGGCCATCTTGCACGCGGGCATCTACCCGGTGCAGGCCTGGCTGGACACGCCGGATGTCGCCAGCGCCGTGGTGGTCATCACCGATGGGGACCTGTCGGCCGCGGAGCGACATGCGCAAGAGCTGGCACAAGCATTCTGGGCGCGTCGGGCCCGTTTCATCCCGCAGCGCATCCCGCCCGACGAGGCCATCCAGCGCGCCCTGGCACGCCCGACGGGCACCGTCATCTTTTGTGATTCGGCCGACTCGACCCCCTCGGGCGCCACGGGCGACAGCACCACCATTCTGGAGGCCATGTTGCGCGCCGTGCCGCTCGGGCAAGTAGCTTTGCTCAACATCGTGGATCGCGAGGTGGTGGCCCAGGCGATCGAGGCGGGTGTGGGCTCCAGGATCACGGCTCGGGTGGGCGGCAAGGTGGGCACGGCCTTCTACCGCCCCGTGCCCTTTGAGGGATACGTCAAGCTGATCTCGGATGGCGACTTCCATCCTCGTTCAGGAGGCTCGCGCGGCAGCACGCAGCACCGCGGCCGGGCCGTCGTCCTGATCCATGATGGGATCCATCTGGCGGTCTCCGAGGAGCCCGCGTCACAGTGGCATCCCGAGTTCTACCGTAGCCTGGGCGAGGAGCCCGCCGATGCGCGCATCATCCAGATCAAGTCACCCATGGGCTATCGCGCCGCGTACGAGGGGCTCTTCGATGAGGTCATGCTCATCGACGCGCCCGGCGCCTCCACGCCCGACCTGGCATCGCTGCCCTGGCGGCGCGTGGCACGCCCGATCTACCCGCTGGACGAGGAGACGCGGTGGCCGTAGGTGGGTTATGCGCACGAAGGAGGCTTTGCCGAGACGCGACGCGTGGGTCAGGTCCTGGCCACCGAGGCGACCAGGCGCTGGCACGATGCCTTCAAGTTGGACGAGCCCTTTACGCCAAGTGCCTGACCTGTTCGGTTAGCTCGCCGGTCGCAACGTCTGTCTTTGGGGCGGCTATGAGACCGAAGCTGGCCTGCCGCGCATCAGGGTTGGCCAATTGAGCCACACGTGGCATCTTGGCTGCCCGGCATGGGCTTCACCCACAGAAAAAGCGGCCCTTCCGCAAAGGCCGCTCTCAACAGGCGGGAGTGGGTGGGAGTCGAACCCACCAGGGCCGCTTCAGCAGCACCCCTCAGACGGTTTTGAAGACCGCGGAGCCCACCGGA
>JAFGLK010000488.1 GCA_016928125.1 Anaerolineae bacterium | reverse complement strand
GCGCGTCGAGCTAGCCGAAGCCGAGCTAGCCGTCGCGCAGCTCGGGGCGTCGGCGGAGGAGCTGGCTGTGGCGGATGCACAGGTTCGTCAGGCTGAGGCTTCCCTCAAGCGTGCACACCAGGCTTGGGGCAAGACGGAGCTTCACGCCCCATTCGCCGGCACCATCGCGGAGCTCGACCTGAGGGTCGGAGAATGGGTGACCACAGGCCAGCCCCGCATCTTCCTGGGCGATCTCTCGGACCTGTATGTGGAAACGACCGATCTGGATGAGATCGACGTAGCCCGGGTCGTCCCTGGTGCGGCCGTCCGCTTGACGTTCGATGCGCTGCCGGACGTGGAGCTCTCGGGCATCGTCGAGCGAGTGGCGCTCAAGGCGGGCAGTGCGCTGGGTGGTACTGCCTACACGGTGACCATTGCGCCGCTCGAGAAGCATCCACGTTTGCGCTGGGGCATGACTGCCTTTGTAGATATCGAGGTCAAGTGACTATGAGCGCGACGTGCAAGGAGCAGCCAGTCGTACGCACCGAGCATCTCACCAAGGTGTACGGCACTCGGGTCCAGGTGCGAGCCCTGGACGACGTGAACCTCGAGATCGCTGCGGGCGACATGGTCGCGGTGATGGGGCCATCCGGTAGCGGCAAGTCGACGCTGCTGAACATGCTGGGCGCGTTGGACGTTCCCACCTCGGGACGCGTTATCGTGAATGGGCAGGACCTGGCACAGATCCGGAATCTAGATCACTTTCGCTCGCAGGCGGTGGGCTTTGTTTTCCAGATGCACAACCTCATCCCTACCCTCACGGCGCTGGAGAATGTCGAGGTGCCCTTGCGCGGGCAACGCATGGGCGCTCGAGAGCGAAGGCGCCGCGGGAGGGCTCTGTTGGCTCTGGTGGGTCTCTCCGACCGCGAGCGCCATCTGCCCAGCCAGCTCTCTGGCGGGCAACGCCAGCGCGTGGCCATCGCCCGGGCCCTCGCCAACGACCCGAAGCTGATCCTCGCGGACGAGCCCACGGGCAACCTCGACACCGCGAGTGGCGGCGAGCTCATGGATCTTCTCGTCAGCCTCAACCGGGAGCACGGCGCGACCATCCTCATCGTGACGCATGATCGCGAAGTGGCACGTCGCACCCGACGCATCCTGTCCATGCAGGATGGACGCATCGTGGATGAGCACCAGGTTGGAGATCCCTTGACCGAGGATTTGCGTGCGCTGGCACACTCTGGTTTTGGCGAGATGCTGATCGGTGGGGATATTGAGGCTCTGACCGGATACCCGGTGGTCCACCAAGGCCAGCTAACTGAGACGGCCCGCCAGCTGGCCGAGCTCCTGGATAGCTTGCGATAGGGTTTTCCCTGATCAGGAGAGACGCCCGTGTTGATCCGATCCCTGCTGCGACGCAGAACCCGCACCCTGCTCACGATCTCCGGCATCGCCATCGGGATCGCTGCGATCGTCTCCTTGGTGGCCCTCTCCAAAGGGATCGTAGCGAACTATTCCGAGTCGATTGGCCGCTCAGGCGGTGACCTGACGCTTCAGGCTCTGCAGGGCCCAGGACAAGCGTTCACCCTGGGCACCGGCTTTGACGCTCAGGTTCTTGAGGATGTGCGTCGCATGCCTGAGGTGCGCTCGGCATCGGGTATGCTCTATACCATGGCGGCCGTGCCGGGCGCGCCTTTTTTCTTTGTCTATGGCTATGAGCCCGACCAGCCCGCGATCGACCACTTTAGGATCGTGGCTGGCGTGCCTCTCGGCGAAGAGCGCACGCGGCGTGGCGGCAAGCCGATTCTGCTGGGCAAGGTGGCGGCCGACAAATTGGACAGGACCGTGGGCGATACGGTGCGGCTGGAGGAGACGACCTTCCGCGTGGTGGGCGTCTACGAAACCGGCGTCGCGATGGAGGACTCGGGCGCCGTAGTCTCTCTGGATGACGCCCAGACCCTGGCTGAGATGCCACGCCAAGTGATGTTTGTGAGCATCCAACTGCGGAACCCCCAGCGCGCAGACCAGTTTGAGGTCAGGCTGCGCCGTTTGCTCCCGGACGATGTCGAGATCGCCGGCACTGAGGCCGGCAGCATGTTGCGCGAGATGCTCGAGCTGCTCGACAGTTACGCCTGGGGCGTCGCTCTGATCGCGGCCCTCGTGGGTGGTGTGGGCATGATGAACACCATGCTCATGAGCGTGTTCGAGCGCACCCGTGAGATAGGGGTCCTCCGTGCGGTGGGGTGGTCTCGCTGGCGCGTGTTGCGCATGATTCTCGGCGAGTCCCTCGTCCTGGGGATCGTGGGCGGACTACTCGGTCTGGGGGCCGGCGCCGGACTCACATGGCTGGCCGCCAACTCCCCGGCCATGGCGGGCCTGACGCGCGCAGATATCCCGGCCGCGTTGATCGCCCAGGCCATGAGCATGGCTCTCCTATTAGGCATCACGGGGGGGCTCTATCCGGCCTGGCACGCGGCGCAACTAGCCCCCATCGAGGCCCTCCATTACGATGGGGGCTCCGCCGCTGGCCCGACCCGTCGCCTGCCCATCGGTGGCATGGCCCTCCAAAGCCTCATGCGCCAGCGCACGCGCACCATCTTGACGCTGCTTGGCGTGGGCATTGCCGTGCTGGCCATGATGCTGATCGGGAGCATCGGTGAGGGGGCTGTGAACGGCTTCAACCGGCTCATGACTGGCAGCGAGATCACCGCCGTGGAGGCGGATCAGCCCGACACCTCACTCAGCACCATCGGTGAGCGTGACCAGCGGCGTATCGAGGCGCTTCCCGAGGTGAGGCGCGTGACTGGGCTGATCTTTAGCGTCGTGAGCATCTCCGGCGACCCATTCTTCGTTGTGACGGCCCGTGCGCGCACGGATCCAGCTCTCAATCCGCGCATCCTGCGCGAGGGCTCTCTTCTGACCGGCCGTCGCCAATGCCTGTTGGGCTGGAAAGCCGCGGCGCAACACGATAAGAGCGTCGGGGACCGAATCGAGATGCTCAACACGCAGTTCAGCGTCGTGGGCATCATCGCCACGGGCAGTCCGTTTGAGGATACCGGCGCCACGATCGAACTGCGCGAGGCGCAACGTCTGTTGAACAAACCCCGCCAGGTGATGGCCATCCAGATCAAGCTTGAGAACCCCAACCGGACAGATGCTGTTTTGGCTGAGCTGGCGACCATGTACCCCGAGCTGCTTTTCTCCAAAAGCGCAGAGTTCACAGAGAACCTGCCGGATATGCAGACGTCGCGAGATATGATCGGCGGCATCTATGTCCTGACGGCCATTGTGGGCGCTATCGCCCTGATGAACACGATGATCATGAGCATCCACGAACGTACACGCGAGATCGGCGTTCTCAGATCCGTAGGCTGGACAAGTTTTATGGTACTCAGGCAAATCCTGGCAGAGGGGCTCACGCTCACCTTCCTGAGCGGCCTACTGGCCATAGGTGCTACGCTCATCTTGGTGCGTGTGTTCAGGGCCCTACCCTCGATGGGCCTGTATCGCGAGATGTTCATCGTCACGCCGGAGCTTGTGCTGCAGGGGCTGGCACTTTGCGTGGCGTTGGGCGTGCTGGGCGGGCTCTATCCCGCGTGGCGTGCCACTCGTCTTCGTCCCGTTGAGGCGCTACGCTACGAGTAGATGGGGCCTCATTTGTTATGTCAAATGGCACTTCCCCTTCTGAACCGTCGCCGTCCCCTGGCATGCCTTCGAGGACGCCGCACACAACCAAGTGGCGCCCTCCTCGAGATTGGGCAAGGGAAGACCAATCTGGTATACTTGTTTGTTGACTGTATCATTCAGGTTTCTTGGGCGTCTATGGGTCCCTCGTCTTGGATTCAGGGCGCCTGAGAGAGAGATAGAGACGTGATGGAACAGGAACACACGATGGGGCCTCGGTCCCACGCCTACAGCCAGGTCCTACTGAAACTGGTTGTGCGGTTGGTTGCGGCTATGGTGATCGTGGTGGTCGGGTTCGCGGCAGGGGTCGGCACCATGTGGTTCGCAGGCGCCGAGGTGCGCGCAGCCGTCGCTAGCATTGCGCCCCAGAGGGCAGCGCAGGAGACCGCGGTCTCGCGCGAGGAGCGGGCTCAGATCCTCTGGGATATCTGGGACATCCTGGAGCGCGAGTATATCGATCCCAGGGCGATCGAGGACGACGAGATGATCCATGGGGCGGCGTCGGGCATGGTCTCTTCCCTGGGCGACCCACATACGGCCTTTGTCGAGCCGGTCTTTGCGGCGATCATGGATGAGGATATGCAGGGCTCGATCGAGGGCATCGGCGCGACAGTGGACATGGTCGATGGGCAGTTGCTCATCGTCAAGCCCCTGCCCAACAGCCCGGCCCTTGAGGCAGGCCTGCAGCCCGGCGACGTGATCCTAGAGGTCGATGGCGTGAAGATTGAAGGCTTGGCGGTGCTGGAGGCGATCTCGCTCATCCGCGGCCCGGAGGGCACGATCGTGCGTCTGCTCGTGGAACGCGAGGGTGTCTCCGAGCCGTTCCTGGTTCCCATTGAGCGACGCAAGGTAGAGATCGTCACCGTGGAAGTGGAAGTGACAGAGGATAACATCGTCCATGTCCGCTTGCGCGAGTTCAACGCGATCGCGCACAAACGCCTGCGCGAGGCGTTAACAGAAGCCTTGAAGCAGGACCCTGAGGGCCTGGTTCTCGATCTACGAAGCAACCCTGGCGGCTATCTCGAGATGGCGGTCGAGGTCGCCAGCGAATTCTTGCCCAAGGGTACACTCATTCTGCAAGAGCAGGAGCGCGGCGAGGCTACCCAGGAGTATCGTGTGCGTCGGACCGGTCTTGCGCTGAACGTGCCGCTGGTGGTGTTGGTCGACGCAGGCAGTGCCAGCGCCTCGGAGATCGTGGCCGGCGCGCTTCGGGACAACGAGCGCGGCATGCTGATCGGCCAACGCACCTTTGGCAAGGGCTCAGTGCAAAACACCCACGAGTTGGCCGATGGGTCCAGCCTGCGCGTTACCATCGCCAGATGGCTGCTCCCCAGTGGAGCTCACCTCGATGGCGCAGGGATTGAGCCGGACATCGTGGTCGAGTACACGGCCGAAGACAGCGCGGCTGGCCGCGACCCTCAACTGGCGCGGGCCATCGAGTACTTGCGAGAGGGAGAGTGAACTCGTCATGCCGAGAAAGAGTGGTCAGGCCGGAGATAAAGTGCGAGGCGGGAACCGCCTGATCGCGACCAATCGCAAGGCCTATCACGACTATTTCATCTCCGAGACCTTGGAGGCGGGCATCGTGCTGGTGGGCTCGGAGATCAAGTCGGTGCGCGCAGGGCGGGTGAACTTGCGAGACAGCTATGTCACCGTGCGCGATGGCGAAGCCTGGCTGATCGGCATGCACATCGCCGGCTATGCTCAAGCCAGCTATCAGGATCACGATCCGCGCCGCGATCGCAAGCTGCTGATGCATCGGCGCGAGATCACACGCTGGCTCGTCAAGTCGGAGCAGCGGGGCTTTACGATTGTCCCGCTGAGGCTCTATCTTAAGGATAACCGGGCCAAGGTGGAGATCGGCCTGGCTAAGGGCAAGCACACGTACGACAAGCGTGAGGCCATCGCCGAGCGCGAGTCCGATCGCCGATTGCAGCGGCTCCTCAAAGAACGCGAAGCCTAGACAAATCAGTCGCTCCCCTGCCCTGTTC
>JAFGLK010000487.1 GCA_016928125.1 Anaerolineae bacterium | reverse complement strand
CTGCCCCGCGAGGGATTCACCGCGGCTGGCGCCGGCGGCCACTATTGCACCGTGTTTCCCTCTCGCGAGTTGGTGATCGTGCAGAATCCGGGGCGGTATGAGCGGGACGCCCGGGGGAACACCGACCACGGTTCGCCCGCGTTTTTGGAGCTGGTCCTGGCTTCGCTTGAGGAATAGGAGCGTATCGGATGACCGAGCTCACCATTCAGGGCGAGTCGTTCTATATCGACGGCGAGCCGACCTACAAGGGGCGAGTCTGGCGGGGACAGCGCATCGAGGGCCTGCTGCTCAACAGCCGCATGGTGCAGGCCATCTTTGACGACGCCAACCCCGAAACGCGCGGCCTGTGGGCCTATCCCGACACGGGCGAGTGGGACGCTGAGCGCAACGTGAACGAGTTCATCGCGGCGTTGTCCATCTATCGGGAACACGGCCTGCTGGCGGTCACACTCAACCTGCAGGGCGGCAACCCCCAAGGCTATCGCGGCGATCAGCCCTGGATCAACACGGCCTTCGAGCCCGACGGCGCGCTCAAGCCGGCCTATCTCGATCGCTTGCGGCGCGTGCTGCGACGCACTGATGAGCTGGGCATGGCGGTTATCCTCGGGATCTACTACTTTGGGCAGGATCAGCGCCTCGAGGACGAAGGCGCCGTGATCCGTGGTCTGGAGCACGCCGTGGCTTGGGTGTTGGAGCAGGGCTACGGCCACGTGGTGATCGAGGTGAACAACGAGTGCGACATGCCGAAATACGTGCACCCTATCCTCATGCCGGCGCGGGTGCACGAACTGATCGAGCGAGTGAAGAACATCCGTCACGAGGGCCGGCGTCTGCTCGCCGGCACCAGCTTCCGCGGGCGCGCCATCCCCACGGAGAATGTGGTGCGCGCCTCCGATTTCCTGCTGATCCACGGCAACGGCGTCGGCGATCCGCAAGACATCGCCGGGATGGTGGACGCCACGCGCGCCGTGCCCGGCTACCGGCCTATGCCCATCCTGTTCAACGAGGACGATCACTTTGATTTCGAGCAGCCCAGCAACAACCTGATCGCCGCCATCTCGCGCGGCGCCTCATGGGGGCTGCTGGACATCGGCACAAACAACTACCGAGATGGGTTCCAGTCACCGCCAGTGAACTGGAGCCTCTCCACCGAGAGGAAACGCAGTTTTTTCCGCTTGGTGCGAGAGATCACGGGCAGCTAGGCGGCCTTTTGTTTGGAGACCAACTCCAGTCCAGCCGGCGTCAACCAAAGGATGCGCGTGGGGCCCAGACCCTCGCGCGCCGCATAGCCGTGCTGCAGTAGAGCGCTCTCGATCTCCTCGAGCGACCATCTGGTGAGATTGAGTTGGTCCTTGATCTCCAAAAAGGGCAAGGCCGAATCGCGGCCGACGGCGCCGGCCTCGCGCAGCAGATTCGCGACGGATCGGGTCAGTTCCTCAAGCTCTGGCATGGCTGGCCTCCTTCTGTGGCTGCGACAAGCCATCGGGCAAGACGCGAAAGACGACCGAGCGGATGCTTGGGCGCCTTTGGCCCGCAGGAGACGCGGTGCGACGATGAGGCGAAGTTGAGCGAGGGCCACACCACGCGCCCAAGAGCCCCTCTTCTATATTCATTATAGCGCTGGGCAGCGGCGCGTCAAGGGCGCTTTCGAAGCGTTTGACACGCCGTTTCGATTGTGTTATACGCAGGGCAACCAAGCGGTGCCGACCGCGCGACGGATCGGTGCCCCCAGTGGACAATAGAAGGGGGTGACGGCAAAGGGCATCTGACCGGTTTGATGTCTCGGTATTCCAGTGGAGTCATTCGTTGCGTTCGAGGAGGAATCATGAAAGCGAGATTGAGTCGTCGTGATCTGCTGCGTGCTCTGGGCCTGGGCTCGGCAGGGGTCGCCCTAGCTGCCTGCGCCCCCAAGGTGGTCAAAGAGACCGTCGTGGTCGAGAAGGTGGTCAAAGAGACTGTCGTGGTGACCGAGGAGAAGGTGGTCAAGGAGGCGGTTGAGGTTGAGAAGGAGGTCACCCGCGTCGTTGAAAAGGTGGTCGAGAAGGAAGCCGCCCCCAAGCCCCAAGTGGAGATCCGCGTTCACACTAACCAAGGTGACCAGTGGTATGGCTGGTGGAACGAGGCCTGGGAGACCAACGTGGCCGGCTGGCGCAGCGAACATCCCAATATAATCCCCAAGTTCGAGCCTGTAGCTGGCTGGCTGAACGAGTTCTATCCGGTGATCTTTGCCCATGTGGCGGCGGGCACGCTGGGCGATATCGTTTGGACCCGCGGCACTCACCGCAGCAATCTGTCGTGGGCGCTCGAGTATGACATCTGCCGGGACCTAATGCCGATTGTGGAAGCCACCAACCATGATCTGGGGCAGTACTATCCGGGCGTGATCCAGCAGTCCTCGTGGGAGGGCAAGTTCTTCTATATGCCCCTGACCAGCGAGCCGACCTGCCCGGTGATCGCGTATAACCGGGACCTGGTGGAGAGAATGGGCGTGCCCGAGCCTCAGAACGACTGGGACTATATGCAGGTGACCGAGTGGGGTCAGAGCCTCACCACCGACGAGGTGTTCGGCTTTGACGTGGGCAATATGAGTGGCGCCACCGTCTCCACCACGCCGCAGTACCGACAGTTCGGCGCCAAGATGACCAGCGACGATGGCAAGACGGTTTTGCCCGAGGCCAAGGACGTGGAGGCGGTAGAGAAAGTCCTCCAGTGGCGTCACGACCTGATCTACAAGTACAAGACCCATCCGGTGGCCAGCCCCGAGTTCGACGTCTCGGCGATGTTCATTGCCGAGAAACTGGCCTCCTTCATCGTTTGGCCGGTGAACATCGGCCGCTTGCCCGTCACGGTAGGCGAAAAGTTCCGCGTGGGCTTCTTCTATGCGCCGCTAGATCAGCAGGGCGCGAAGCGGCGTAGCCGGCTGCACGAGCATGTGCACGGCGTGACGACAGCCTCCAAGAATCCCACAGAGGCCTTTGAGTTTCTGGCCTTCCATAGCAGCCTCGAGTTTGCAGTGCAGGGCATGCTGGTGGGCAAAGGTTCGACGGTGGGGCGGCCCGACTTTTTCGAGGATCCGCGCACGCTCAAGATCTTGCCCAACATCGCGATCATCACCCCGATCATGGCCGAGATCGAGCCCGACTTTTTCTGCGCCAACTACCGTGGCGCCGAGTTCGAGCGCGAGTGGAAGGCTAAGTACGACCTGGTCATGCTCGACAAGCTGAGCCCCACAGAGGGCGCAGAGCAGATCAAGGAGGTCTGCCAGGGCGTGCTCAATCAGCCGATCGCATAGCCTCGGCTGCTGGCCCGGCGCGCGATCGAGCTGGCTACCTACCTGGAGGCACACGAGCCCTCAGGTAGGTAGCAACCTTAGAGATGGGGGTGTGCAATGGCCAATGTCCGGACCATGACGCTCGCTGTGTCCGCGAGAAAGCGCAAACTCACCGCTCGCCAGCGCCGCGAGGAATTGGAGGGCTATGCCTATCTGGCGCCGTGGCTGATCGGCTTTTTCGCATTTACCGCCATGCCGATCGTTGTGTCTATTCTGATGAGTTTTACTCGCTATAGCGTGCTGCGCCCGCCCCAGTGGCTGGGGCTCAGGAACTTCCAGCGCGCCCTGGGCGGTGAGGACCAGCTCATGTGGCCCTCCATTGGACGATCGTTCTACTATGCTGTCTTGTCAGTACCGACTCGCCTGGCTGGCTCGCTGCTGGTCGCCATGCTGCTCAATCAGTCGCTGAGGCTGACCGCCTTCTGGCGAACCCTCTTCTTCTTGCCGAGCCTAACTCCTTCGGTTGCGACAGCCTACGTCTGGCGCTGGATCCTGAATCCTGAGATCGGCGTGGTGCGCATGGTCTTTGACGTGGTAGGAGTCACTATGCCGCGCTGGCTGGGAAGCATGGAGTGGGCGCTTCCCTCTCTGGCGATGATTGGGCTTTGGGCCACCGTGGGTGGTTCTTCGATGATTATCTTTCTCGCAGGGCTGCAGGATGTGCCCCTGGAGCTGATTGAGGCCGCGGACATAGATGGGGCGGGACGCTGGCGGAAATTCTGGAACGTAACGATCCCTATGCTGAGTCCGGTGATCTTTTTCAACCTCATCATGGGCATCATTCGAGCGCTACAGGTGTTTGATCTCGCCTTTGTTGCCACCGCGGGAGGACCAGGCTATGCCACCCGCTTTATTTCGCTGCACATCTACGAGACAGCCTTTGTGTCCTTTGACATGGGATATGCAGCAGCGCTTTCGTGGATCCTCGTCGTCCTGATTGTGTCCATGACGATCATCCAGTTTCGTCTCTCGAGCACCTGGGTCTTCTACCAGGGAGAGGTGCGCGCATGATGGCTCAGAGATCTGTGATTTTCAGTGGTGCCCAGTTGCGGGGCCGACACAAGCCCTTGAGGTACTATCTCCAACGCCTCCTCATCTACGCGGTGGTGGCGGTGAGTGGCACAGCGTTCATGTTTCCCTTTTTCTGGGCTGTACTGAGCTCCGGAAAGAGCCCAGCCGAGATTGCCGCCTTTCCGCCGACCTGGTGGCCACAGAACAACCTCTTTGTAGAGAACTATGCTGAGATCTGGCGCGTGGCGCCCTTTGGACGCTGGATCATAAACTCGGTTGTGATCACGGCCCTCAACCTGGCTGGCTCGATCCTGTCGGCTGCGTTGGTGGCCTACTCCTTTGCCCGCTTCCGCTATCGTGGCCGGGATACGTGGTTCTTTATCATGCTGGCCACCATGATGATCCCCACCGAGGTGCGTCTCATCCCGAGCTACCTGATATTTAACGCCCTCAAGTGGGTGAACTCGATCAAGCCGCTGGTGGTACCGGCCTGGTTCGGCGGCAGCGCGTTCAATATCTTTTTGCTGCGCCAGTTCTACATGACGGTGCCGCGCGAGATGGATGAGGCGGCAGTGATGGATGGCGCCGGAACTCTGCTGATCTTCTTCCGGATCCTTCTACCTCTGGCCAAGCCAGCCATTGCCACCGCGGCCGCCTTGGGGTTCATCGGCAGCTGGAACAACTTTATGGGGCCGCTCATTTACTTGACCAGTGAAGAAAAGTTCACCGCGGTGCAGGGGCTGCGCTACTTTGCCCTGGGCAGCAGCTCTGCGCAACTGGCGGCCGGCCCGCCCAAGGACAATCTGCTCATGGCCGCGAGCGTAGTGGTGGCGCTGCCCTGCCTGATCCTGTTCTTTGTGGCGCAAAAGTACTTTGTGCAAGGCATCGCCACCACGGGCATCAAAGGCTAGATCCAACGCCATATCCTCTCGCCCACCGCCGGGACGGGAGCCCTCTGTAGGGCTCCCGTCTCTCATTGCGCGCGGCGGCGCGTTGGCCTAGCGCGCTGGCGGCAGATAGGGATGCGCCTCGGCCACCTCTTCGTCCAGCTCCACGCCCAGGCCGGGCGCTGTGGGCGGGATGATATAGCCCTGCTCCCAACGGATCGGCTCCTTGAGGATCTGGGCATGGAACCCGTCCCAGCGCTGGATGCCCTCCTGAATCAGGAAGGTGGGCATGCAGACGTCGATCTGGATATTGGCGGCGCCGGCGATCGGCCCGCAGTAGAGCCAGGGCGCGTTCTGGGCATAGTTGGCCTCGCACATGCCGGCGATCTTTTTCAGGCCCAGGATGCCGTTCAGGCCCACGTGGGCCTGGAGGATCTGAGCCGCCTGGCGCTTGAGGAGCATGTTGAAATCGTGCAGCGTGCAGAGGCGCTCGCCCGTGGCGATGGGGATCGAGGTGTGCTCTGCGATGCGCGCCATCTCGTCCAGGTTCTCGGGCGGCACGGGCTCCTCGAACCAGAGCGGCTCGAACGGCTCGAGCACCCGCGCCAGGCGGATGGCGCCGTG
>JAFGLK010000486.1 GCA_016928125.1 Anaerolineae bacterium | reverse complement strand
TTGCGCAAGGCGCGCTTGAGCGCCTCCCAGGCCATGGGATTGGCAAAGAGGTTCTTGGCCTCTAGCACCAGATATCCGCCATTGGCGCGGTGGAGCGCTCCGGCACGGATCTGGCCAAAGTCGGTCACCATCGCACCAAACTCCGCTCGATGCTCAATCCGTCCGATGAGGTTGTGATAGGTGGGATTGTCCTCAACGATCACCGGAGCGCAACGGCAGTCCTGGTTCTCGGCCAACACATTGACCTGGTAGCGGTCAAACCACCTCTCGCCCCCGCCCCGAGCCATTAAAAGGGCGGGCTGAGGTTGCTCTTCCTCCCGGCTTACAAACTTGTCCACATTCGCGACCACATCCTTACGCACAGCCTCAAGATATTCGAGCACAGTCGAGCACTCGCCAAAGGTCTCCTTGATGTCGGCCATCAGGTTGTCGACCACAAAGCCAGCCAGCTCGTTGTTGATGTTATCGATGGCTTTGCGGACCTCACGATCCAGCTCGCGCGCCTCGCGCATGGTCTTGTCGAACTGCTCCTGCAAGGCGGGGCGCTGATCCTCGTAATTTTTCTTGAGCTCTGGATCGAGCTTTTGATAGGCTTCGCCCGAGAGAATCTCGCCGTTGAGCATGGGGGCGATGTTCAGGCCCATCTGGGTGCGGATGAGCGCGAAACCGCGCTCATTCAGATACTCCTCAAGATTCTGGTACAAGCTCTGTTGCTTGGATTGCATCTCCAGCATGATCTCACGCCGACGCTCTTCGTAGGGTTCGCCCTCAAACGCGCGGGGGATCTCGCTTCTGAACTGCTGCACCAGCTCTGCCATCTGGCTGCTGAACTCAGAAGCGCGTCCCGCGGGCAGGCTGACCGCTTTGGGCCGGCGCGAATCCGAGAAATTGTAGACATAGCACCACTCAGCCGGCACAGGCCGCTGCTCGGCGCGCTCATCGAGATAGATGCGCACGGCGGTCATGCGCCCCGAGCCAGACGGCCCAACCGCAAAGATGTTGTAACCTTCGCTGGGCATGTCCACCCCAAAGTCGATCGAGCGTACAGCACGTTCCTGCCCGATGATATGCGGCAGAGGCGTCAGCTCGGCTGTGGATTCGAACGCAAAGCTCTCAGGGTTGGTCGTCCGGCGCAGTTGCTCAGGTGCCAGCTCCAGATTCGTCAGATTCATCAGATCACCTCGTCATACGCTGTCGGTCCAATGAGACCTATGTATATCTCGGATCGGTCTATCTAGAGGGATGAGACCTCAATGGGCTCGCCGCTGCTCAGCGAACGGTCTGCTGCCAGGCAAAAGGCCAGCGTTTTGAGGCCGTCTGCGTAAGGCGAGCGGATCAGCGAGGCGTTGTGTTCCTGTACAGCGCGCACAAAAGCCCCATCCTCAAGAGCAAAGATATCCGGCTCTGCCTCGATGTGCTCCTGTTCAAGGCGCGATTTCTGGATGATCGCCTTGTGCTCCCATCCGCTAAACAGGGCCACCAGGTGAGAAGCGACGACGGTCAGATGCACGCCTCCGCCCCCGCTACGATTCGCGCAGCAGCTCAGAAGACTGCCCACCGCTCCATTGGCAAAGTGGACGGTGACAGCGCTGGCGTCCTCTACATCATAGCCGGGCATGTCGTGGACGAAACCGCTTGCCCCCTGAGCACATACCACCTCGGGTTCTCCAACCAGATAGCGGGCCAGATCAAAGATGTGCGTCGTCTGCTCGACGATCTGCCCGCCAGAGAGCGCTTTGACCCGCCACCAAGACACCCCTGGCGTACCCCCAACCCAGGCGCCATGCAGCAGAATGGGCGGGTCCTGCATCAGCAGCTCTTTGGCGCGGTTGATCCCCCGCCGGTAGCGATTCATATAGCCCACAGCCACCAACGTGCCGGAGCGCTCCACCGCATCCAGAACGCGGCGCGCTGTGTCCAACGAGAGGCTGACTGGCTTTTCGACGAGAAACGGAATGCGGCGCTCCAGCAGCGCCAGCTCGGCCTCGCCGTGGGCAAAGGGCGGCAAGCAGACCCACACGGCGTCGGGCTTGAGCGTATCGAGCATCTCCTCAAGGTCGACGAAAGCGCTGCCTCCGTAGAGGCCCACAAACTCCTCCGCTTGTGCGGCGTTGGCGTCAAAGGCTCCGGCAAAGGCGACATCCTGGCGTTGCGCCAGGCCTCTGGCGTGTTGACGCGCGATATTGCCGCTGCCGACAAAAGCGATACGCATGCGGTGCCTCCATGATCCGTTCTGAGACTTGACTTTGCCCTAGCCAGAGCATGCCGTGGGGAGGGCTAGAGCCCTGCGGCCGAATCACGATCCAGATAGAGTGAGGTCTGAGCGTGCCGACGCATGAGGGTCGCCGGGCAGGCCTCCGAGATCTCGCCGATGCAGGTGCGGCGCACGGCTTCGGTCTTGGTTGGCCCTGGCACCATGCAATAGACCCGCCGTCCCGACATCAAAGCCGGCATCGTCATGGTGAGCGCCTTGGTAGGCACGCTCTCAAGATCTGGAAAAGCGCCATCGTGCACCTGCTGCAGGCGGCAGATCTGATCCATCTGAACCAACTTGACCGTTTGTGGATCTTGAAAGTCGGCCACATGGGGGTCGTTGAAGGCCATGTGGCCGTTCTCGCCAATGCCGGCGCAGATGATATCGAGCGGAGCTTCCTGAAGCAAGGCGGCATACCGGGCACACTCTGCCTGTGGATTGGGCGCCTCACCATTGAGATACTCGACGCGCCCTGGCCTGACCTGATCAAAGAGGCGCTCGCGCAGGAAGCAGCCAAAGCTCTGTGGAGCACTGGACCCCAGGCCGACGTATTCGTCCATATGAAAGGCTTCCACGCGCTCCCATGCAAGCGCGGGTTCCTCGCGCAACGCAGCCAGAAACTCATTCTGCGAGGGAGCGGCCGCGAACACCATGCGTAGCTTCGCTCGCTCAGTCAGGACCAGCCTCATCCTCTCGGCCACATCATGGGCCGCAGCCCTGCCGAGGGCATCTCGCGTAGGAAAGATCTCCACCCGGAGTCGATCGTACCTTGCCACTCTCACGGCAATCGGACGTGCAAGCATCGCCGTCGCTCCTCGCTACGGTTGATTGGGTTCACGCCATGGCCTGGGCAGATGGGCCTATCTTCTCTACCTCGTGGGCACCTTGGGGCGCGGATCCTCAATGATCCCGAACTTGAAGTAAAGCGTGAGCACCGCATTATTCCCCAGGAGCCCCATAAGCCCCGCACCAACGAAGATGAAGGGCAGGGTCAGCGCCACGCTGATGGCCATCAGCACGAGCGAGAACGAGACAATGAAAAAAGCGTAAAAGGGGTTGGCCAAAATAAGATAGGCGCAATTCCGCCAGGCCAGAAAGAGCTTTGGCTGCTCCTGCTCGATCATGATGGGCCAGAAATACATCTGCATGACCAGCCAGAAGACGCCCACCGCGAGCCACATGCCGGATACAATGATCACCCAAGTCTGCCCCTGAAAGGTCGTCGGATAGAACCACAAGTTCACATAGACCAGGAGCACAAAGATGATGTTGCCGAGAAGCCACAGGAGACTCCGCCACCAATAACGTTTGATCGCCTCGATGAAATCGTAGAAATGAAAGGTCTTACCTCTGGCTACACGATTGCAGACAGCATACATGCCCGCCGTCGTCACCGGTAAGAGCCCTAGACTCAGGAGCGCCGTCGGGATGATGACGGCCGGCACTCCGGTCGCGGTGCCAACGCCCAAAGGCAAGGCCCAGGAGAAGAGCCAAGCCAGATTGACCAGCGCGATCGAGTAGAGCTCCTCCCACACGTCTTTCAAGGTCTGCCAGAACACGGCCATCGCCTCTCGAATAAGCATCTCTCATCCTTTCACCGGGCTGTATTCCAGCGGGATTGTAGTGTCGTCTTTGGCTCGTGTAAAGCGGTCAGATGATCGCAACATGGCCAGGGGCACCTGTACACCAGCGGCAAAGAAAAAGGCAAGCCAAAGGGCTTGCCTCTGTGAATGCCTAACCAAGCTTGAGGCACAGAAGGCTAGACTGCGCCAGCCATCAACTGCGATCTCGATGGCGCGTTCTCTGGTTGGCCAGCGCTTCCTGCCAGGCCACCTCAAAGGCTGTAGGCCCCTGATTCTTGGCATCCTCGTCGGCAGTAGACATGATCACCGGGGTCTTTTTGGGGGCCGTCCGGCCAGAGGGACGTCGCGGACGCTCTGGTTCCACCACTTGCTCGCTTTTCATGGATAGAGAAATGCGCCGCCGATCGAGGTCGACCTCGAGGATGCGCACGTCAACCTCATCGCCCACCTGGACGGCCTCTGAGGGATGGCGCACATAGCCATCGGCCAACTGGGAGATGTGCAAAAGCCCGTCGGTCTGTGCGCCGATATCGACAAAGGCGCCGAAATCGACGAGCCGCACGACACGTCCTGTGACGGTCGAGCCCACTTCAAGGTCCGCCAGTCCGGTTTTCGATCCTCGGCCAGTGCCGGGAATGATCAGGCTGATGCGCTGATTGTCCAGGTCCACACGACGCACCTGAACTTCGACGGGATCGCCCACCCTGAGCGACTGGTCAATCCCGGCCCGCTTGAGAGTGGAGATGTGGGCCAGCCCGTCGCGCCCCACGCCGATATCGACAAAGGCGCCAAAATCGACCATGTTACGCACGATACCTTCGATACGCATCCCTACTTTGAGATCTTCAACCTTGGAGGGGCGTGCCTCTTCCTCTTGGGCTGACTCGTCACCAGCCTCAGCCACCTCAATCACCTCGCCGGAGTCAGCTGCCTCCTGAGCCGACTCTGCCTCGGGTGTTGGCTGGCTTTGCTGCTCTTCTGGCTGAGCTTGGTCTCCTCGCTCAACCATCACTTTGTCGTTCTCCATGGTACCCTCAGTCCCCCTCGTTAGGTTGCGCATCTCGCAGGCGATCGTATCTCAAACAGCACACATTATCCCATAACGGGGCTGACAAGTCAAATCGAGCAAACTCGCCAGATTCCGTAACATAGCCTATCATGACGCGCGACTTTCGTCCATGGTTGTCGTATAGCAGTCAGCGTTCCTGAGCTCAAGCCAAGGTGGAATCCACACACGTTGCGCTGCAAAGGGCGCCGGTGTCACGTTGGGTTGGGTCTACAGATTGGAGATAGCCATCATGACAAGTAATCCGCATCCGCTTTTGGGAAGACTGGCTGATCTGGTCCGCAGTGCACGGGTGGCCTGGCGTCTGTTCCGGGATCGGCGTGTGCCGCTATGGGTCAAGAGCGTGCCCTTGCTGGCGCTCGCCTATGTCATCTGGCCACTTGACATTCTGGCAGACCCAGCCCTCGGTTTGGGGCAGCTGGATGACCTGGCCGTCATCCTCGTCGGCCTCAAGTTGTTCATCAGTCTCTGTTCGAGCGATCTGGTGCGACAACACGAGCACGATCTGACTGGCAAACCTTATCATGGCCAGGAAGTCGTCGACTCGACGTTTCGGGTCCTGGACGATAGTGAACCGCATTAGAGTTTGTTTATCTACATTTTCCTACGTTTTTACCTAATCTAGTCGCCGTCATAGCCCACATTTGCCACTGCCCTTGATTGATAGTAAAATATCCATGATGAGGGTTAGGCGCTTTCCAGGGACAAGTGTACGCTGTGTGACGAGGTAGCCGAGTGATCCGACCGTTTGGCTTGAGAGACGTCTTGACGCTGAGACAGCTCCAGCCAAGGGGCACTGCATTTGATCTAAAGCGGCTGGTACTCACCGCTTCCTCTCCGGCAGGCTCGGCGCTGAGGGCCTATTTCACCCATAACCATCTGGGCACTCCCACCTACGTTCGTGACGACCTGGTGACGGATGGCCGGGGATTTGTTCAGGTGAAACCGCGTCCGAATGGCGTCGAGTGGGATCTTCTTTACATCGCGCCCTCACTCGATGATCACAAGGATGTCGCCAGCATCTGGCATGGTCTGTTGGGCTACCTGATCATCCTTGCCGGACAACAGGGTGTTTTGCGAATCTACGCGCGTTCCCCAGAGGATGCAGAGATTGAGAGCGTCTTGCGCAGTGCGGGGTTCAGCATCCTGGCACGCGAAGAGGTGTTTGTCCTATCCGTTCCCGCCACGCCCGCTCCCCATCCCAAGGGCATGCGTCGCGCCGGAGGACGGGATCGTGAGGCACTGATTTGCCTATGCCAGCGGGCCATGCCGTCGCTTGTGCGCAAAGCAGAGCTCTCTTCCGGCGACTGGTGTCAAGCGGTGACGCCGCGATTGCGCCGCCAGATGGGGCGCGTCCGCCGGGTCGATGAGTTCATCTGCATGGCCAAGGGCCAGATGATCGCCTATTTGAGCATGCGCGAGAGCTCATCGGGCTATTGGCTGGAGGTGATCGTTCACCCCGAGTATCGAGGCGACGTTCTGCCCTATGTCAGGTATATTCTGACTCTGGCCGAATGCTCCCCGAGCAAGCCACTCTATTGTGGCGTGCCTGATTTTGGCGTGGGGCTGGGTTGGATCCTGCGCACCCTCGCGTTCGAACCCTATGCTCGCCAGGCTCTCCTTGTGGCGCATACGGTGGCGCGCGTGCCGGTGCGCCCGGCAGTGGTTATCCCCGGCTTGGAGGGAGGCGTGGAATCCTTCGGACGCCAGGTCTAGGATCTTTGGATCGAAAACGTTCTAGTCTATGTGAGGTTTGTGAAACATCTAGATGTCACTCAAGATAACAGACGATATCGACGCTTTGATCGATGTGCTTCCCGCAGAGATTGCCACGAGTCTGCGCGAGGCGAATCGCACAGAGGATCTTCTCGAAGTCATCCTCGATCTGGGACGGCCATGCGAGGCCCGCTTTGCCAACCGCGAGCTCTACTTGACCCAGCGAGAGATGAGACAGGATGAGATCGATAGCGTGGTTCAGGCTATCGGCGCGTTCGGCGATGACAACCGGGCCGGCATTGAGCGCACCCTGCATCGCATCTCGGCCATTCGCAATCGCCATGGCAAAATCATCGGCCTGACTTGTCGCGTAGGTCGGGCCGTGTATGGTACGATTGACATCATTCGCGACATTGTAGAGTCGGGCAAAAGCATCCTGCTGCTCGGGCGGCCTGGTGTTGGCAAGACCACCATGCTACGCGAGGTAGCGCGCGTTTTGGCTGAGAAGAAGCGCGTGGTCATCGTAGACACATCCAACGAGATCGGCGGCGATGGCGATATTCCTCATCCGGCTATCGGGCGCGCGCGCCGAATGCAGGTCATGACCCCTTCGCTGCAGCATGCCGTGATGATCGAGGCGGTCGAGAACCATATGCCCGAAGTGATCGTGATCGACGAAATCGGCACTGAACTCGAGGCGGCGGCGGCCCGAACCATCGCAGAGCGTGGCGTGCAGCTTGTGGGTACCGCTCATGGCAACACGCTCGACAACTTGCTCATGAACCCGACTCTGTGCGATCTGGTGGGCGGCATCCAGAGCGTGACGCTGAGCGATGAGGAGGCGCGGCGTCGAGGCACGCAAAAGTCTGTGCTGGAACGCAAGGCACCCCCCACTTTCGATGTCATGATCGAGATTCAGGATTGGGAACGCGTGGTGGTGCGTGATGATGTTGCCAGCGCTGTCGACGCGCTCCTGCGCGGCCGCAGCATGCCGGTTGAGGTGCGAGTCCGTCGCCCATCAGGCAAAGTTGAACGGATACGCGAAGAGCCCGAGCAGCCCGACACAAGGCCGCAACCCGAGCAAGTCGCCGTTGCGCGTAGATTGCGTCTTAACAAGCAGCGCTTTGAGCCCCTGCGTATCTACCCGTACGGTCTGAATCAGGACCGCATCCGCAGTGCCAGCCGGCGCCTGAATCTGCCGATTCTGATCGTCAACGACCTGGTCGAGGCCGATGCGCTCTTTACACTACGCACCTACTATCGCAAGCGTCCCCAGGTGATCGTCCAAGCCGAACGACGCGGCATACCCGTCTATGTGCTGCGGAGCAATACCGTAGTGCAAATGGAGGGATATCTGGCTGAGATCTTTGGTCTGAATCGAGATCCTGAGGTCGATATCGTGCGCGATGCTCTGGAAGAGGCCCGTAGGGCCGTCAACCAGGTCATGTCGGGCGAGCGGAATTCGGTGCAGCTGGCTCCTCAGGAGTCACACGTGCGCCGCATGCAGCACGAGCTCGTGAGAGAGGCCCAGCTGATCTCGCGTAGTTCGGGCGACGAGCCCCGTCGGCGGGTCACAGTATACAGCAATCACTGATCGGTGGGCCACGTGTTCATCACCTTTGAGGGCCCCGAGGGAAGCGGTAAGACGACTCAGATTGGCCTTCTTGCCCAATGGCTGGAGGAGGCGGGCGTTTCTGTGGTCTGCACGCGCGAACCCGGCGGAACGCCCATTGGTGAGCAGATCCGGACCGTGTTGCACGATCTCGAGAATCGCGCTATGCTACCAACCACTGAGGCGTTGCTCTATTCGGCAGCCCGGGCGCAGCATGTACGCCAGGTGATCCGGCCAGCTCTCGCACAAGGTCAGGCCGTGCTCTGCGATCGCTATGCACTCTCGACCCTGGCCTATCAGGGCTACGGACACGGTCTCGATCTGGACGTACTGAAGATCATCACAGACTTTGCCACCGATGGGCTGTGGCCCGATCTGGTTGTGTATCTCGACCTCGAGGTCCAGATTGGCCTGCAGCGCAAACGGTCTGATCGAGAGGCCGGCAGAGGCGAGTGGAACCGTATGGATGAGCTGGACTTGGCCTTCCATCGGCGGACCAGGCATGGTTACCTGGAGATGGCCCAGCAAGACCCTGAACGTTGGCTGGTGATTGACGCAACACAACCCATCGCGCGCATCCATCAGATGATTCGGGCGCGCATCGATGGGATTCTGTGGGGAACCACTCCCCGAGCCGCCTCTTGAACAGCTGGTCGAGGAGGGACAGCACCGCATGAATATCAAGCTCTTGATCAGTATTGTGCACAGCGATGACGCAGATCAGCTGATGACGGCCTTGCGCGATGGCGGCTTCTCGTCAACCAAAGTCAGCACCACCGGTGGATTTCTGCGTGAGGGCAACGCCACGATTCTGGTGGGCACCGATGAGGCCAATGTGCCCAATGTGCTTGACATCGTCCGACGAAACTGCCACACGCGCACCCAGTACGTCAATCCACTACCCCCTGTGATGGAGCCGGGCGAGCTCTATATGCCCAATCCGGTGGAGGTCCAGGTTGGCGGCGCCGTGATCTTTGTTGTGGATGTGGAGCGTCTGATCAAGTACTAGATTGCCTCTCTGGCCTTTGGCGGCCAACCTCAGCTCGGAACGATGTGAGGCAGATGGTGAACGACGGCTCTACCCTCTCGCTGCAGGCGAGCGTGGCCTTTGGCGCGCTCGAGCCCTACCTGCATCCCTCGCCCGTGTTGATCGTGATCTCGGGCCCCTCGGGTGTGGGCAAGGATAGTGTGATCGTGCGCATGCGCGAACAGAACTATCCCTTCCATTTTGTCGTCACGGCCACAGACCGCGCACCGCGTCAGGGCGAGGTACACGGGATTGACTATTACTTTGTGACCACGGCGGAGTTCGAGGACATGATCGCCAAGGATGAGCTGTTCGAGCATGCGCTCGTCTATGGCCAGCACAAGGGCGTGCCCAAGGCGCATGCGCGCCGCGCGCTACAGAGTGGCACCGATGTGATCATGCGTCTCGATGTGCAGGGCGCGGCGACGATCAAACAACTCCTTCCGACATCCCGCTCGATCTTTCTGGTGCCGCCAAGCATGGACACGCTCGAGGATCGCCTGCGTCGCCGCCGCACCGACTCGGAAGAGCAGGTCCAAAAGCGCATCCGGACCGCTCTGGCCGAAATGCAGCGCATGGATGAATTCGACTATGTAGTGGTCAACCATGAGGGCGGCCTCGATCAGACCATCGACAAGATCGTTGCGATCATCACGGCCGAAAAGTGCCGCTTTGGCCGGCAAGCGATTCGCATCTGAACGTACGCCGCACTGAGACATGCGCCTCTGGGAGAGAGAACTGCACACGGCCCCGAGGCCTCGATGATGAATACGCGTACGAGGCCTAGCTTGCCTTGAGGGGTCTTTGGTGTTGCGCGCTGTATCATACTGCGCGCGTCATGGCAAGGAGGTTCAGCCAATGCCTGTCCGTTCACCTATTGTGGCAGGGATGTTCTATCCGGCTGATCCGTCATCTTGTCGCCAGGAAGTCGCCCATTATCTTGCCCAGGCGGCAGACCATCTGACGGTGCCCGAGTCGACCCAGATCCGCGGGGGCGTCGTACCCCACGCGGGGTGGGCCTTTTCTGGCCCCACTGCGGCGCACGTGTACGCCGCGCTCCGAGCGCAACCACCCGAGACGATGGTCTTTTTCGGCGCTGTGCATAGTTGGGGCGTCTCCGGGCCGAGCCTTTACGGTAGTGGAAGCTGGGCCACGCCGCTAGGTGATCTGGCGATCGACGCGGAACTGGCTCAGGCCCTCGTATCGGCCGGCGAAGGCGAGATCGTGGACCGTCCCGCTGCCCACCGCGAGGAGCATTCGCTGGAGGTGCAGATGCCCTTTGTCAAGTATCTGTTTCCGGAAGTGCAGATTCTGCCGATCGCCATGCCACCCATCGACATGGCCCCCGCAGTGGGGCGCCGCGTGGCCGAGGTGGCGAGGACCTTGGGCCGCAGGGCCGTGGCCATCGGGAGCAGTGACTTGACCCACTATGGCCCGCGCTATGGGCTCGCGCCCGAGGGTGTGGGGCGGCGGGCCTTGGAATGGACCAAGGCCAACGATCAGCGCCTGCTCGATCTCGTGCTGAGGATGCGCATCGACCAGATCGTCCCGGAGGCGATGATGCATCATAATGCGTGTGGGTCGGGCGCCATCGCGGCGGCGATGGCCTTTGCCAGCGAGCAGGGCGCCAGCCGAGGCCTCTTGCTCGAGCACGTCACCAGTCACGAGGTCAGACCCATGGGCCCGCCGTCCGATATGGTGGGCTATGGGGCTGTGCTGCTCGTGGCATGATGGCACAAGGCCAAGAGCATCCAGCCGCATCTCCGGACGAAAGACCACCTCAAGATCAGACC
>JAFGLK010000485.1 GCA_016928125.1 Anaerolineae bacterium | reverse complement strand
GTGGGCAAGGTGATCTGGATCGCCGGACACTCAGGGCCCGAAACGGCCGACGACAGCCGCACGCACTTTGGCATCTTTTCGCCCGGTGCGACACAACTGTTGCCCGAGGGGGCGATCATCAATCTGCACCCCTGGGAGTACAATGAGGTTCCGGTGCTTCTCGGAGCCGCCCTCAAAGGCAATGCGCCCATCATCGGACTGCACCTCACTCGTCCGGGGATCGAAATCCCGGATCGAGAGGCTTTGGGCATGCCTTCTTACTTTGAGGCCGCCAAGGGCGCCTATGTGGTGCGCGACTATGCGCCGGATAGCCCCCGTGGTGGGACCATCATCGTACAGGGCACCAGCGCTATGGTGAGCATCGTCAAGATCCTGCCAGAGCTGGATGCCCAGGGACTCAACGTCAAGATCGTCTGCGCCACGTCCCCGCAACTCTTTGCGGCGCAGTCGGCGTCCTATCGTGATCAGGTCCTCTCGCCCGGCGATCAGGCCAACTCGATGGTGATCACGACGCAAGCGCGTTGGCTCATGCACGATTGGATCTATAACAAAATCGCCGAGGAGTATGCCCTATCGGCCGACTGGGACAACCGTTGGCGCACGGGCGGCCTGTTGGACGAGCTGATCGACGAGGCCCATCTGTCGCCCCGTTGGGTGTTGGACGGCATCAAGCGTTTTGTGCAAGATCGCGAAAGCCGACTCGCGCGTCTGCGGAGCGGCCTGGAAATGGCTCAGCAGTGAGCCTCTGCAGGGGCCTCTGCGGGCGGACGAGATCCGTGCACGGAGGCCCTTGAATGAGGGATAAGAGGGCCGGCCGGCGACTGCCCTGATAGGGGCCTCGCTGGGCGCTGAGCCGGCTCTTTTCGCCCAGCGAGCCCACCTGGTCTGGTGGAGCCAATCACCCAGCGGCCGAGTACCTGATCTGGCGCGAAGGGTCAAGTCATGAGAATTGTGGTTCTTGACGGCTATCCGCTGAACCCAGGGGATCTATCCTGGGAGGCGCTGGAGGCATTGGGCGAGTGTGAGGTCTATGACCAGACCTCGCCCGAGCTGATCGTTGAGCGCGCTGGGCCTGCCGATATCGTGCTAACCAACAAGGTCATCCTGAATCGCGAGATTCTGGAGAGGCTGCCCAAACTCAGATTTGTCAGTGTGACGGCCACTGGCTATGACGTCGTCGATGTCGACGCAGCCCGCGAGCGAGGCATCCCTGTATCGAACGTTCCCACCTATGGCACGACGTCGGTCGTCCAGATGACTTTTGCCCATTTGCTGAACCTGACTCAGCATGTGGCCTACCACGCGGAGACGGTCCGTCGCGGTCGCTGGTCCGAGTCTGACACCTGGTGCTACTGGGACTATCCCTTGGTAGAACTGGCGGGGCTGACCTTGGGCATCATCGGTTTCGGGCGCATCGGGCGGGCATCGGCTGCGCTTGCCAAGGCCTTTGGCATGCAGGTCATCGCCTATGATGCCTATGTGACCGACTCAGGCGACCCGGAGATCGAGATGGTCGCTCTCGATCGAGTCTTTGCCGAGAGCGACGTGCTGACGCTGCACTGCCCCTTGACGCCCGAGACCGAGGGCTTGGTGGACAAGCGGCGCCTCTCGCAGATGAAAAGGAGCGCCTTTCTGATCAACACCAGCCGCGGCCCTGTGGTGAACAATGTGGATCTGGCCGAGGCGCTCAATGCAGGCGTCATCGCAGGGGCGGGACTCGATGTGCTGGATGTCGAACCGCCTGAGGCTGACCATCCGCTGCTTCAGGCCAAGAATGTCCACATCACGCCCCATATCTCCTGGGCTACCCGGTCAGCCCGGGCTCGGCTGCTACGAACAGCGATCGCCAACGTGCAAGCCTATCTGGAAGGCGAGCCGGTCCATATCGTGAATGCCGTTGCGCCAGAGGCTGCCGACAGCGTGGTATGATCCCGTGGCGACTTGTGCAGCGAGGGGCTATCTCGGCAGTCAACGATGGGTGAGCGTCACCCAGGTCGCCAACGCCTTCTGGAGCAGCCACTTTGTGCATCAGGGATCCAAGCCTGAGGCATTGCAGGCGCCTGCCCTCCGGGAAAGGATAGCATGGCATTGAACCCAAGTGCGGCGATCAAACTGCGACCCCTTGACCCCCAACCCATCCTACAGCAGGGCCGTGCGGCGATCTGGCTGCGTGATCCACTAGAGCTATCTGAAAGCAAGATCGTGATGCCTCAGCCCTTGGCCCCACTGCTCGCCCTCTGCGACGGTACCCGCGATCTCAACGCTCTGCGGGCCTCGCTGGCTGTGCGCTACGGCCTGGCCTTGCCGACGGCGACGCTCGTCGACATCCTGGACAAGCTGGATCAAGCCTGCCTGTTGGACAATGAACGCTCCAGAGCCGCCGAGGTCGCGGCGCGCGAGGCCTTTCGCCAAGCGGAGTTGCGCCAGCCAGCTCTGGCAGGCGGGTCCTACCCGGCTGACCCCGATCAGCTCAGCCAGCTGTTGGATGGCGCACTGACGGGCGCTCCCGAACGAGATGCTGCTGAGCCCGCCGTGGGCCGAGGACTGATCGGTCCGCACATCGATTACACGCGTGGGGCGTCCATCTATGCTCAGATCTGGCGGGAGGCGGAGGCAGCGGCCCAAGAGGCCGATCTGGCAGTGATCCTCGGCACAGATCACTATGGCGGGTTGGGACGGATCACGCTGACGGCCCAGAGCTATGCCACGCCCTATGGTGTATTGCCAACCGACGAGTCGCTGGTGCAGGCGTTGACGCAGGCGATAGGGCCGGAGGCTGCGCTGGCTGAGGAGCTCCACCATCGCACAGAGCATTCGATCGAGCTCTCGGCGGTGTGGCTGCACCATATGCGGCGCCGCGAGCCCTGCGCGCTCTTGCCCGTGCTGTGTGGATCGTTCGGATATCCCCATCAGGGTGAGGAAGCGGAGCGCATCGCGGCTCGAGTGGAGCGCTTTGTGGGCACACTGCGCGCGGCCCTGCATGGCCATCGAGTGCTCGTGGTGGCCTCGGCCGATCTGGCCCACGTTGGCCCGGCCTTTGGTGGGCCCCCTCAGCGCCTAGCGGAAAAGGCCCTACTCAAGGCCTCCGACGAGGCGATGATGGGCACCATCTGCGCAGGGCGCGCCGACGAGTTCATGGCCGAGATCGTGCGCGACGGAAACCGCCACAACATCTGCGGCGTGGGACCGATCTATCTGGCACTGCGTTTGCTGGCGCCTACCGAAGGGCAGATCGTGGCCTATGACCAATGTCTGGCCGATGGCCAGCAAACCTCCTGGGTCTCGGTGTGCGGCATCGGCTTGAGCTGAGACCTTCCTTGAAAGGAGCCCGGATGGCATCCATTGCAGATGACCTCAGGCTGCACCGCCAGCGGATCCGCGCCTGGTGCATGTATGACTGGGCCAACTCGGCTTTTGCCACGACGATCATGGCCGCCCTGTTGCCGCCCTACTTTAGCAATGTGGCGGCGGCCAGCCTGCCCAAAGCGCAGGCCAGCAGCATCTGGGGATACGCCGTCTCGATCTCGATGCTGATCGTGGCCTTGATGGGACCTGTCCTGGGCGCGATCGCAGACTATACCGGCGGTAAGAAGCGCTTCCTGGCGAGCTTTTTGACGGTCGCCATCTTTTTCACGGGCTTGCTGTGGTTCATCCACGAGGGCGACTGGCTGCTGGCGGTGGTTTTCTACGTCTTGGCCAGCATCGGCAACGCTGGGGCCAACATCTTTTACGACTCGCTGTTGCCCCATGTCGCGCACCCCGACGAGATCGATCAGGTCTCGGCTAGAGGCTACGCCCTGGGCTATCTGGGCGGCGGCCTGCTGCTGCTCATCAATCTGATGTGGTACATGCAGCCGGGCTGGTTCGGCTTTGCGGATGGCGACGCGGCCGTACGGGCCTCTTTCCTGAGCGTGGCCGTATGGTGGCTCATCTTCTCGCTTCCCCTGTTTCGGCGCGTGCCCGAGCCCCCTCATCAGGCCACGCAAGAGAAGATGCATGCCGTCAAAGTTGGCATCCGACGGGTGATCAACACGTTTCGAGAGGTCAAGCGCTATCGAGAGCTGTTCAAGTTTTTGGTGGCGTTCTGGCTCTACGCGGACGGCATCGGTACGATCATCAAGATGGCCACCATCTATGGCGCCGAGCTGGGCATCGGCTTGAGCGACCTGGCGGGCGCTTTGCTTCTCACCCAGATCGTGGGCGTGCCGCTGACCTTTGTCTTCGGTGGGCTGGCCAAGCGACTCGGCACCAAGCGCTCGATCTATCTGGGGCTGGGCGTCTACACGGTCATCACGATCGCAGCCTATTTCATGTCGCAGCCCTGGCATTTCTGGGTGCTGGCCGGAGCGGTGGGTACCGTGCAGGGGGGAACCCAGGCGCTGAGCCGCTCGCTCTTTGGTGCCATGACGCCCAAGGCCCGCTCAGCCGAATTCTATGGCTTTTTTGACATCAGCAGCAAGTTCGCTGGTATCAGTGGCCCCCTGTTGATGGGCGTGGTGGCCATGTTCTTGGGCACCAGCCGCTGGGCGATCATCTCCTTGGTGATCTTTTTCATCGGCGGGGCGCTATTGCTGGGCGGAGTACATGAGGCCGAAGGGATCGCCCTGGCGCGGACCCAGAACAATCTGCCGGAGGGGTTGCCCGACCCGCGCGTCGCCTCAGACGGAAGCGGCCTCGTAGATGAACCAGCACCGTGAACCGTCGCCCGAAAGCGGAGCGCCTGCACTAACGCCTAACAACGACCTCACGTGAGGCGATGCACGCCAGAGACAGCGGCTACAGCTCCGCTTCGGGCTCCTCCTCCGGTTCGGGATGGGCGATGCGCATCTCTGTGGCCTCATCAAACAGGTAGGCCCTGTCCTCGGGGATCACGACTTGCACGGGCCATCCCGTGTTGAAGGGGGCCTCCAGGGGCGCCTGAACGCCAAAGAGCAGCGATCCAGCTTGCACATTGACCACCTGGAAATGGCGCGCAAAGTCGGGCTCGCTGTTGATCACCTCGGCCTCGATGACCAGGCCCTCGAAGGGCAAGGGGTTGCCCTCGGGCACCAAAGCCGCGGCCTCGCTACGAAAACCCAGGACGATCTCACTTCCGGGCGTCACCAGGTCCATCAGGTCTGCAGGTACCGGCACGCGCCCCAATTCGCCTACCAGATGCCCGTCCTCGGTTGCGCGCCAGCCGCGCAACAAGTTCATGGGCGGCAGCCCCAGGAAGCCAGCCACGAACGCATTGACTGGATTCTCCATGATCTCGTGATAGGTGCCCAACTGCTCGATCTTGCCGGCGCGCATCACGCCGATCCGATCGCCCAGGGTGATGGCCTCCGTCTGATCGTGGGTCACATAGATGGCCGTGATGTGAAAGCGTTGCAGCAGGCGCTTGATCTCCACGCGGGTGCTGCTGCGCAGCTTGGCGTCCAGATTCGAGAGCGGTTCATCGAACAGAAAAAGGCTCGGATCGCGCACGATGCAGCGACCGATGGCCACGCGTTGCTGCTGGCCGCCTGACAGCGTGCCGGGCTTGCGCGAGAGCAGCAGGTCAAAGCCGATGCCCATGATCTCTGAGGTGATGCGGATGCGCTCCATCATCTCCTCATCGGGGCGATGGCGCACCTTGAAGAAGAAGGCCAGGTTGCCCTCGCCTTTCATGTGGGGATAGAGCGCATAGCTCTGAAAGACCATGCCAATGCCTCGGTCCTTGGGCTTGACGTCGTTCATGAGCTGATCGTCATAGTAGATCGAGCCTTCATCGGGCTCCTCCAGGCCGGCCACCACGCGCAGGAGGGTGCTCTTGCCGCAGCCTGAGGGGCCGACGATCGCCATTGTCTCGCCATCCTGGATCGTCAGCGAGAGGTCATCCAGGGCATGGACGGGCTCGCTCCCGGACGCCGTGCTGACCTCCTGACCCGCCACGCGCTCGACAAACGACTTGTCCGCATAGTCGCGAAAGGCAAAGCGCGCGCCTCTTCCGGATGGCAACCACTTGAGTGAGCCCGGGCGAAAGATCTTGGTGACCCCCTCCAGACGGATTTCGGCCACAGCCCTTCCTCCTTAGATGATGTACCCCTTGACGAGATAGTAACCCAACTTGAGATACTCCTGAAAGACGGCCAGCACGGGGCGCTCGCTCTTCCACCAGTCACTTGGGTCGAACCAGTCGGGCCGCGCGCCCACAAATGTCAAGGTGATGGGCGCATCGCGAAAGACATGCCCGAACGTAAGGCTGGTGCGCCGCGTGTGGTAGGGATCGGCGATCACCAACAGCCGCTCCACCCCGCGTTCCTGACAGAGCGCCAGACAAACCACCGCCTCCTCGTAGGTACTGGTGGCTTGGGGCACGACCAGGATCGACTCCCGAGGGACGCCGCGCTCGATCATATAGTCGGCCCCCAGCTCAGCATAGCTGCGCTCCGGGCCCGGCAAATTGGGGGGCTCTCCGCTGGAGATGATCAGCGGCGCCCAGCCCTCGTTGTAGAGCTGGATGGCCCGATCCTGGACGGAGCCGTCACCCCCGCCGAGCACCATCATCGCGTCGGCTGCCACCGGGGGCTGATCCACAACGAGCACACGTGCGATCCAGGGCAGCCACAGTGGCCCGAGAATGACGACCAGCACGGCCAGCAATAGCAAGACGAGACATCCGGGCCAACGTGCGCGCCGAGTCGCGCGGACGTTGTTGCTGCCCGTGCGCTCGTACCATTTTGGCATACTCTAGCTCCCGATAGGCGCAGAGGGGCTCGCAGATAATGAAGATGCCCTCTGCCGCGATGCTCACCATGTCGATTATAGTGCGAGAGCGCTACCTCGTCCAAGATGCATGCGGACGTATGCGCGCAAACCTTAGCGGCTCACAATCGGCCTCGTTGGGTGCCGCGATCGGCGAAATGTGGCGCGCGTGAAGTTGGCAGTCGTGCCCATTCGCGGCAGCGTCTCCCGATGGGAAACAGCCGGCCAGCGGTCATTGGGGATTGGGGGACGGGACGTTGGTCGGCTCCCTGAACTATGCTACAATAGCGCCGCGATGCGGCCCTCGGCGCCAGTGCAGATCAGGAGGGGACCCTATGGCACAAGACGAGGAGCAGGGCAAGCACGAGGTGCCCGAGTTCGTACAGACGGCACGTGCGCAGATCGAGGAGCTGGACAACTGGCAGCAGATTACCGAGCAAGAGGCGCGGACAGCCTATGACATGACGCTGCGCAACGAGCTCTCGGGCGGCACGCCCACGGTGCGCGAGTTCGAGCGCCGCTGGCGCGAGCGCTGCGGCCTGGACTATGCCATTACCACGGTGAACGGTACGAGTGCGCTGTACAGCGCTTTCTTTGGGCTGGGCGTTGGCCCCGGCGACGAGGTCATCTGCCCGAGCTTCACCTGGATCGGCTCCATCGCGCCGGCCCTCTTCCTGGGCGCTCGCCCCGTCTTCTGCGAGTCGGGCGAGCGCACCATGTTGCTCGATCCCGAGGACGTGCGCCGCCGCATTACGCCCAACACCCGCGCCATCGTGGCGGTGCATCTCTGGGGCTGGGTATGCGATCTGGACGCCATCATGGCGATCAGCCGCGAGACGGGTGTCCCCGTCATTGAGGATTGCTCGCACGCCCACGGCGCCACTTACAAGGGACGCTGGGTGGGCAGCTATGGCCAGGTGGCCTGTTGGAGCCTCCAAGGCAGCAAGCCCGTCAGCGCCGGCGAGTCAGGGATTCTGGCGACGAACGACCCGGAGATCTTTGATCGCGCCTGTCTCGCAGGCCAGGTCAACCGGATTGCCGGCGTCGATCTGGCCCAGGAAAAGTACCGCTACCTGCAGCCCTTGGGCTTGGGGATGAAGTTCCGCGCCCATCCGCTGGGCGTGGGCATCGCCTCGGTGCAATTGGACAAGCTGGATGAGCTGAATGCGCGCAGAGGCCAGTATGTCGCCGAGGTGGAGGCCGGCCTGGCCGCCATCCCGGGTCTGGAGCCGATCCCGATGACCCCCGGCTCGCAGCGCGGCGGCTATTACGGGTTTCCCCTCCGCTATGTCGCCCAACAGGCGGAGAGCAGCCCCATCGCCAAGGTGATCGAGGCGATCAACCGCGCGGGCGTGCCGGCCACAACCTGCCCCTATGAGCTGTTGCATCGCCTGCCTCTCTTTGCCCAGGGCTTTGACCTCTTCGGTCGAGGGCGCGGCCCCCTATCCGGCGACTATCGGGGCTACCGTGAAGGGGACCTGCCCGTGACAGAGAAACTGGTCTCTGAGCTGATCTTTCTGCCCGTGCTGAGCGATCCGATCCCGGGTGCCGCAGATCTGATCCTGCAGGCTCTCAGGGAGGCCATGGCGATGGCGCCCTCACTCTGAGCGTAACCTGGAGCGTCAGGCGGCGAGGAGAAGGCCTGCGGCAGCTGCTTGTCGAAAGTGAGACGGATTATGACCAAGTCGAAGCGCTTTGCGCTGTTGAGCGAGCGGCCCATCAATCAGGAGGCCTTTGTCCACGAATGGCCTGAGGTGGGCCTGGTCGT
Organism: Anaerolineae bacterium; assembly: GCA_016928125.1. Next base: position 10,934 of record JAFGLK010000485.1, on the reverse strand, counting down.
CACCGATAGCCCCCAGGACCCCAAACCGAGCCTGCATCTGGCCAACGGGCAGGTGGTCGAGATGGACGGCGTGACGCGCGCCGAGATGGATATGATCGACCGCTTTATCGCCGACCATGCTTTGAACCTGGACGTGGCAGGCGAGGCGATGGCCACGCCCTCGGAGACGCTGGCGCGCATGCTGGTGGACATCAATGTGCCACGGGCCTCGTTGATTCGGCTGGTCAGTGGCTGCACGGCCGCCAAACTGATCGAGATTGTGCGCCATCTCAATGTGCTGGAGATGATGATGGCGCTGGCCAAGATGCGCGTGCGGCGCACGCCCGCCAACCAGGCCCATGTGACCAACCGTCGCGAGCATCCGGCTCTGCTGGCGGCCGACGCAGCTGAGGCGGCCCTGCGCGGCTTCGCCGAGAACGAGACCACTGTGGGCATCGCGCGCGCCGCGCCGCTCAATGCCCTCTGCATCCTGGTGGGCTCTCAGGTGGGACGTGGGGGCGTGTTGACGCAGTGCGCAGTGGAGGAGGGCGTCAATCTACGCCTGGGCTTCAAAGGCCTCACCAGCTATGCTGAGACGCTTTCGGTCTATGGCACCGAGGGCGCCTTTGTGGACGGCGACGATACCCCCTGGTCCAAGGCGTTTCTCGCCTCGGCCTATGCGTCCCGTGGCGTCAAAATCCGCTTCACCTCGGGCACGGGCTCGGAGGCGCTGATGGGCCACTCTGAGGGACGCTCGATGCTCTATCTGGAGGCTCGCTGCCTGCTGGTGACCCGCGCGGCGGGCAGCCAGGGCGTGCAGAACGGCTCGATCAGTTGCGTGGCGTTGCCTGAATCGCTGCCCGGCGGCGTGCGCGCCATTCTGGCCGAGAACCTCCTGGCCGCCATGCTCAACCTTGAGGTCGCCTCGGGTAACGATGCGCTGGCCAGCCACTCGGACATCCGCAAGACCGCCAAGCTGATGTGCCAATTCATCCCAGGCACCGATTTCGTGCATTCGGGTTTCAGCTCCATGCCCCGCTACGACAACATGTTCGGCGGCGGCTGCTTTGATGCTACCGAGTACGACGACTATAACGTGATCCAACGCGACATGCAGATCGACGCGGGGCTGCGACCGGTGCGCGAGGAGGACGTGCTGGCAATCCGTGAGCAGGCCGCCCGGGTGATCCAGGCGGTGTATGCCGGGCTCGGTTTCCCGGCTGTCACAGAGGAAGAGATCCGGGCTGCGGTCACGGCCCTGGACAGTCGCGACATGCCGCCCCGCGATGTGGTGGCCGACCTGGCCGCCGCTGATGCCTTCCTGGCGAGCGACCGCACCGTGATGGACGTGATCCGCGTGCTGGATGCGGCGGGGCACATCGATGTGGCCGAGCGCCTGCTGGAGCTGAGCCGGCAGCGCGTCGTAGGCGATTATCTGCAGCCCTCCGCCATCTTTGACGAGCGATTCCATGTCCTGAGCGGCATCAATGACGCGAACGACTATGTGGGGCCGGGCTCGGGCTACCGGCTGGAGGGTGAGGCCTGGGAGAAGGTCCAGGATCTGCCCCAGGCCAAGGAGCCAGCCGATTATCTCCAGGGCCAGGGGGAACACCCCGCCCAACGACTCAGCGAGCTTGGGCCGGCGGCCAAAGGTCAGGGGCCGGAAGTGGTGGTGGCGGTTGGGCCAGGGTTTGGGCGCGCGCTCACCAAGACGATCAACGACATCCCACACGAGCAGGTGCTGGAGCAGATTCTGACCGGTATCGCCGAGGAGGGCCTGAGCGCGCGGATCGTCAAGGTGCACCACACCGCCGACTGCGCCTTTATCGGCTACGCCGGGGCGCAGCTCAGCGGCTCGGGCGTGGCCATCGGCATCCAGTCGCGGGGCACCACCGTGATCCATCGCGCCGATCTGGCGCCCCTGAACAACCTGGAGCTCTTTTCCCAATCGCCCAACCTCAAGCTCGAGTCGTTTCGGCAGATCGGGCGCAACGCGGCGCGCTACGCCAAGGGGGAGGCAGTCGAGCCGGTGCCGGTGAATGTGGACAATTGGGTGCGGCTGCGCTTGATCGTCAAGACCATGTTGCTCCATCGGCGCGAGAACGAACAGGTGGAGCCCAAGCGCCCGCCCAGCGAGCTCCATTTTGAGTGGGAGCCTGAGGCAGGCGAGTGAAAGCGCGAGGGGGACGGCATGAGTAGACAAGGCCAGGATTCGAAAGCAGGTGAAACGGACAGGCGGTACCCCCTGGGCGAGCATGCTGCGCAGACCATTGTCTCGCGCACGGGCCGGCCGCTCGCCGAGCTGACCATGGAGAACATCCGGGCGGGACGGCTGCAGGCCGACGATTTCAGCATTCACCCCGATACGCTGCGCGCTCAGGCAGAGATCGCCGAGGGGGCGGGCTTCCGCCAACTCGGGGCCAACCTGCGGCGTGCCGCTGAGTTGGCGTTGGTGCCTCAGGCGAAGGTTCTGGCGGTCTATGAGGCGCTGCGACCGTATCGCCTCGGCTATGAGCAGCTTTTGCAGTTGGCCGACGAGCTCGAGCACGACTATGGCGCGACGGAGAACGCGCGATTGGTGCGGGAAGCGGCCGAGGCTTACAAGGCGCGGGGGCTTGTATAGAGCGCCAGATGGAGCTCATGCGGGCGGCAGCAAGGTCGTGCCAAAAGTCAGGAGGTGGGCGATGAGGGTGGAGACACTTGACGGTGTGTGGGAGCTGGTCGTGCAGGAAGGTCAGACCATCCCCGCCACAGTGCCGGGCTGCGTGCATACCGACCTGCTGGCGGCCGGACTGATCGAGGATCCTTACTACCGCGATAACGAGCTGGATGTGATGTGGATCGGCGAGACCGATTGGACCTACCGTCGTCGCTTCGCCGTGGACAGTCAGTTGCTCGATCACGAGCGGGTGCTCTTGCGCTGTCACGGGCTCGACACCTTGGCTACGCTCTCGATCAATGGGCAGCAGGTGGCTCGGACGGACAACATGTTTCGCACCTGGGAATACGACATCAAGATGCTGCTTCGGGAGGGTGAGAATCGCATCGAGGTGCGCTTTGGTGCGGCCATGCCCTACGTGCGCGTCAAAGGCCAGGAACGTATGCTCCCCGCCTGGAGCGTGGGCGACCACAAGCTGGACGGCGGCGGCTGGATTCGCAAAGAGCCGTGCAACTTTGGCTGGGACTGGGGCCCGAAGCTGGTCACCTGCGGCATCTGGCGCGACATCGAGCTGGTGGCATTCGATACGGCGCGTCTGCGCGATGTGCAGATTCTGCAGGATCATTCTCAGGAGGGCCAGGTCATCTTGACGGTGCGGGTGCAGGCCGAGAGCACCGGCTCGGACGCACTCGATGCACGGATCGAGGTCTCGCGCGCCGGCACAAGTATCGCTCAGGCCGCAATAGCGCTAGTGGACGGCGCCGGCGAGGCCCAACTCGCGATCGCCGAGCCCGAGCTGTGGTGGCCTCATGGCATGGGCGACCAGCCGCTCTACGACGTCACGGTGCAGTTGCTGGACGCCTCTGGGCAGGCGCTCGACAGGGATGAGAGACGCATCGGGCTGCGCACGCTGCGGCTGGTGCGCAAGTTTGATCCATGGGGCCAGTCGTTCCACTTTGAGGCCAATGGCGTGCCATTCTTCGCCAAGGGCGCGAACTGGATCCCCGACGACACCTTTGCGACCCGCCTGACGCCCGACACCTATCGCCACTCCCTGCAGGACGCGGTAGACGCCAACATGAACATGCTGCGGGTGTGGGGCGGCGGCCTCTACGAGGCGGATGTGTTCTATGATCTGTGCGACGAGATGGGGCTCTGCGTCTGGCAGGATTTCATCTTTGCCTGCGCCACCTATCCCACTTTTGATTCCGCCTTCATGGCGAACGTCGCCGTCGAGGGGGAGGAAAACATCCGACGCCTGCGGCATCACCCCAGCCTGGCGCTCTGGTGCGGCAACAACGAGCTGGAACAGGGCCTGGTGGGCGACATCTGGACCGACCGGACCATGAGCTGGCTCGACTATGCCAAGCTCTTTGACGATCTTTTGCCCAGGCTGGTCCGACAGCTGGATCCCGAGCGTGACTACTGGCCGAGCAGCGCGCATACACCCATCGGGAATCGTGAGAACGCGAACGATCCGCGCAGCGGGGACGCCCATTTGTGGAGCGTGTGGCACGGCAAGATGCCCTTTGAGTGGTATCGCACCTGCGAGCACCGCTTCAACAGCGAGTTTGGCTTTCAATCGTTCCCAGAGCCCAAGACGGTCTACAGCTATACGGCGCCACAGGATCGCAACATCACCAGCTATGTGATGGAGCATCATCAACGCAGCGGCATCGGCAACACCACGATCATGACCTACATGCTCGACTGGTTTCGCCTGCCCACCTCGTTTGAGAGCACCCTGTGGCTGAGCCAGATCCTGCAGGGGATGGCCATCAAGTACGCCGTGGAGCATTGGCGTCGCGGCATGCCCAGAGGCATGGGCACGCTCTACTGGCAGCTCAACGATTGCTGGCCTGTGGCGAGTTGGTCGTCTGTGGACTCGCTGGGGCGCTGGAAGGCGCTTCACTACATGGCCAGACATTTCTACGCGCCGCTGCTGATCTCTGGCCTTGAGGACATCGCCGCGGGCAGCGTGGAGATCCACGTCACCAGCGATCGGCTGCAGCCCTGTGAGGGCCAGATCGGATGGACCCTGACCAACGTTGCGGGGCAGGTGTTGGCCAACGGTGAACGCTCTGTGATGGTCTGTGCCAATGGCGACACTTTGGCAGAGAGCTTGGATCTCAAAGCCCATTTGGATCGACACGGGATACGGGACACGCTCCTGTGGCTCGACCTCCAGGTGGATGGGCAGATCGTCTCGCGCAACTTGGTCACATTTGCGCGCCCCAAGCACCTTGAGCTTATCGAGCCAGAGATCCACACGAGCGTAGAGAATGCGGGCGATGGCTCGTTTCTGGTCACACTGGAGGCAGACAAGCCCGTCCTGTGGGCCTGGCTCGAGTTGGCCGAGACAGACGCGCGCTACTCCGACAATTTCGTGCATCTCTGCCCTGGGCGTCCGGCGCAGATCGTGGTCACCCCCAGCGCGCCCCTCGGCCTCAACGAATTCCGTTCGCGGCTGATGGTGCGCTCTCTGATCGACACATATCAGCCGTAGCTCGCGAAGACACCAAAGCGCCTGGCAGGCACTGTATGGAGGCTGCCAGGCGCTTATGGATTACGGCAGAATGCCCTCTGAATGCAGATGCGCTCTTCCTACCTGGTCCAGTCCAGATGGCGATATGTCTTGTGCAGATACGCCAACTGCGCTTCGGTCATCGGTGGGGCCAGTAGGTCGGCCACATTGGCCTTGAGGTGTTCCGCATTGCCCGTGCCGATGAGCACAGTCGACACGGCCTCGTGAGCTGCAGCGAACTGATAGGCGGCGCGTCTCAGGCCGGGCACAGGATCGCCCGTGCGACCCAGACCGAGAGGATCCGCCAAGGTCGGCCGAGGCAAATCCAGCCGCCCCTCGTCGATGAAGCCATTCAGGCAGGCCACAGCCTCCTCCGGATTGCGCAGCGATGTGCGCACCGCTGCCATCACCAAGACGCCCACCTGACGCTTTTGAGCCATGGGCAGCACCACCTGGGCGCCGCTCTGGTTCAGGATGCCGTACTTGATCATGATCGTGTCGAACAGGTCATCCTCCAAAGCCATGGGCAGCATCTCGTGGTGCGGGTCCTCGGCTACCGTCTCGGTGATACCGATGAAGCGCACCTTGCCCGCCTGTTGGGCGCGCAAAGCCAGCTCGTGAAAGCGCTCGATGGTCTGGCGATACATGCCACGCGGGACGCCGTGGTATTGGAAGACATCCACATAGTCCACACCCATCCGGCGCAAGCTCCGGTCTAGCTGTTCGGTCAGGCTGCCCGCCTCCTTGAGCTCCGCACCCCGCCCCGGCTGGAACTTGGTGGCCAGGATGTAGCGATCCCTCGGCACCCCCTCGAGGGCCCCGCCCAGCAAGGCTTCGCTATCGCGATAGCCCGAAGAAGAGTCAAAGATGTTGATGCCCAAATCCAGGGCCGTCCTCACCACGCGGTGCGATTCGGCCTCCGTTCGGCCGGTGCTCTGACCGAGTTGCGAGGCACCTCCAGTCCCCAGGCCAGCCACCGATACCGAGAGGCCAGTGCGACCGAGCGTGCGGTATTCCATGCCAGGCTACCCCCTTCACTCCAAGCAGTGCGATCTTTATGGAAACAGTCTAGCATAGCCCCCGTCTGGGGCCAACGTCAGATATGTGGTGTATCGCGGCACAGCACACGCGAGCCGACATGTCGCCGACTCACGTCGTCCCGTCACCCCAGGCGCTGCTTGCCCCACTGCTCATAGTGGATCTTGGTCGCATCATAGCGCTGACTGCGCTCATGCGGCTCGGGGAGCTCCGCCGGGTGGCCCAATGCAACCAAGGCAACAACGGGCACGTCCAGAGGGATGCGCGCCTTGTCGTGCAAACATTCCTCAGCCAGGCTCCACATGACGGTATCGGGGGAGCCGACCCAGGCGCCGCCGAGCCCTATGGCCGTGGCTGCGAGGAGCATGTTCTCAATGGCCGCGCTCGTATCCATCACCCAGGTGGAAGACAGATTGGGGATGCCGCAAACAGCAATGACCACAGGCGCCTCTTCGAGATAGGGCCGGATGCGCAAAGTATGGGCCAGATCGCTCTTGAGCTGCGGGTCTCGAATGACCACGAAACGCCAAGGCTGGCGGTTGAGGCGGTTTGGCGCATACATGGCCATCTCGAGCAGGAGCTCCACCTCCTGATCTGTGACATCTTGGGAGGTAAAGCGACGAACGGTGCGGCGACGGCGAAACAAGTCAAGCATTTGCTCACTCATGGGTTGCTCCTTTGTCGAAGAAGACTGGGCTGGCGATTGAGCGGTTCAGTCCAAATGTTATCTTTCATTATAAACTTAATTTAGAATATGTCAATGGGCAGTCCGGGATTTCGCAGAGTTCTATCTGGATGCCTGTGGGCAGCTTGCACAAACATCTCAAGGGGGCTATAATGCGATCGGATCGAGGCTCTGCGGCGTCTCTTGCGAGGATCGCTGCAGAGTGCGGGCGCAATCACCTCATCGAAGAGGTGGGGTGGTGGCGAACAGGTAACCGCTTCAATCTGGACTCCATCACGTGCCCGCGCTGACGTAGGGTGGGCCGCGATGGAGTTTTTGGTTCAATCTTGTCATGAGGCAGGCGCAATGACCCAACTATGTGAGGAAATCCTGGCAGAATGGGCAAAAGAGGGGTCGAGCTATCGCTGCACCCCGCTTGGTGTGGATTGGCTTGAGGCCTCAGACCCAGAGATCGCCCAGGCCCTGACGTGCGAGGCCGCGCGGCAGCAGGATACGATCGAGCTGATTGCCTCGGAGAACTATGTGAGCCCGGCGGTGCTGGCCGCTCAGGGCTCGGTGCTGACCAACAAGTATGCCGAGGGCTATCCAGACAACCGGTACTATGGCGGCTGCGGATATGTCGATCGGGTGGAGCGACTGGCGGTGGAACGCGCGCAAGCTCTCTTTGGCGCGGAGCATGCCAATGTTCAACCTCACTCTGGCTCTCAGGCCAACGCGGCCGCCTACATGGCCGTCCTTGAGCCTAACGATACGGTCTTGGCGATGAGCTTGTCTCATGGCGGACATCTCACCCATGGCCATAGGCTAAGCTTCTCAGGCAGACAGTACCGTTTCTTTCACTATGGCGTGCGCCCAGATACGGAACGGATCGACTATGAGGCGCTGGAAGAGCAGGCATTGGCGATCAACCCTCGCCTGATTGTCGCTGGGGCCAGCGCCTACCCGCGCATCATCGATTGGTCTCGCCTGCGCCGGATCGCCGATCGGGTGGGGGCCTATCTCATGATCGATATGGCCCATGTGGCCGGCCTTGTCGCGGCGGGGCTGCACCCTACCCCCGTGCCCTGCGCAGACATGGTCACGACCACTACCCACAAGACACTGCGGGGTCCCCGGGGCGGCATGATCCTGTGCCAGGAGAACCTGGCCAAGCGGGTCGATCGTGCGGTCTTTCCTGGCACGCAGGGCGGGCCATTGATGCACGTCATCGCGGCCAAGGCCGTGGCGTTGAGAGAGGCCATGACGCCCGCTTTCGGCGTCTATCAGGAGCGCATCCTGGAGAATGCCCATGTTCTGGCCGACGCGCTCAAACAACAAGGCTTACGCCTGGTCTCCGGCGGCACGGACAATCATCTCGTGCTCGTGGATGTCTCGAGCCTCGGCACGACGGGTCGCGACGCTGAGCTCGCCCTTGAAGAGGCCGGGATGGCCTGCAACAAAAACCAGATCCCGTTCGATCCTCTGCCGCCCCAGGTCTGCAGCGGCATCCGCCTGGGCACGCCCGCGGCGACGACGCGCGGCTTTGGCGTGGAGGAGATGTGGCAGGTAGCCGAGATGATCGTCGAGGTGCTGCGCCACGTGTCCGACCGGGCGGCCATCAGGCGAGTGCGTCAGCGCAGCCGCGAGCTATGTCGCGCTTTTCCGGTGCCCTGCTAGCGCCACCTCGTGGCTCCCTGATCGGAGCAGTTGGCGCGCCCGCCCAGGGCGGTCGGTGATGATGCCATCCACACCCAGAGCGATCATCCGCTCGATGGCCGCATCCTCGTTCACGGTCCAGACATTCACGCGATAGCCTTGCCGGCGGGCCCAGGCTATGTAGGCACCATCCACGAGATCCATCCTGGGATGGAGCGCGTGGGGGCGCACCAGATGTCGAGCCCAACCGCGCGCCAGGGGAAGAGGCTGGCCCGGCGCATAGAGCAGACCGCGCTGTAGCGCCGGAGCGCCGGCCTTGATGCGCCACAGCGCCCAGGGATTGAAGGATGAGATCAGCACCCAGGGCGCGAGACTGTGGCGCGCGATCATGACCGCCACCTCCTCCTCCAGGCCATCGCCACGTCTGCGCATGCCTTTGATCTCCACGTTGATCCGCACAGCCCCTCTGACCAACTCGAATACTTGCTCCAGTAACGGGATGCGCTCGCCGGCGAATGGCGCCCCGAACCAGCTTCCCGCATCGAGCTCGCGCAGCGCCGCCCAGGGCAGCTGGCTCACAAGCCCCGAGCCATCCGTGGTGCGATCCACCCTGTCATCGTGGATCACGACGATCTCGCCGCTGGCACAGCGGGTCACATCCAGCTCGATGCCGTCCGCGCCAGCGTCTATGGCCGCCGCAAAGGCAGCCAGGGTATTCTCTGGCGCCATATCCCGGGCACCTCGGTGGGCGATCACCAGGGGCTGGTCGCGATAGAAGGGGGGCTTGGTCATGGGACCTCCTTATGGTTCGCCGAAATCATCGGGCAGCAGGGCCGTCTCGGTCCACTGGGCAGCATCCACGGCGATCCCGCTGACACGCAGCTCCCAATGCAGATGAGAGCCCGTCGAGAGGCCCGTGCTGCCCACGGTGCCGAGACGGGTGCCCGGTTCGATGATCTGGCCTTCCTCTACATCGATTCGGTCGAGATGATAGTAGCCGCTCAGGACACCCACGCCGTGATCGATGATGACCACATTGCCGCGCACCTTGAGCGCCTCGGCCAGGGCCACCACCCCGCCCGCTGGGGCGAGAACCTCATCGCCGGCCTCGCCGTCGATATCGACTCCCGCATGATAGGATTGCAGGATATTGCCATACCACCGGCGGGTGCCGAAATAGGAGGTGATCGGGCCCTTGAGCGGCCAGTCGAAAGGTCCCTGCCAGCTCACTGCAGGCGTGAAGCGGGCATACACCTCGGTCACATGCCGCAACTCGGGCTCGGCGATGGAGGGATCGAGCAAGGCTGTAAGGCTCGGCGTCAGGGGAATGGTCTCCCGCCCATAGTTGCCCGCTACGATCGAGATCGACGTTTCGAGGGTGAGGCTCCGGCCATCCGCTGTCGTCGCACTGATCGACAAGGCTTGCTCACCCAATGCGGCCAGTGCGCTCACACCCACAAACGCGATGTGCGTCAGGCCATCGCGAGAGACGCACTGAGCCTGGCGCTCCTCGATCTGCCCCAGAACGACGCAGGGTTGATTCGTGATGGCCATCACCACAAAGGTGCGTCCCTGCGCGACCTGAGAGCTGCCGAGTGCGATCCGCGCCGTCAGCGGCAGAGGTGTCGCTGTGGGCGAGGGGGTGACGGTCGGCGTTGCGGTGGGGGTTGCCGTGGCTGTGGGGGTGGGCGATGGCACCGTGGCCGTCGCCGTGGCGGTGGCCGTCGCGATCGTTGGCGTGGTCGTAGGTGTGGCTGTGGCGAACCATCCCCCCCAGGGACCGCCGCAGCCCGAGAGGAGTGCCACGCTGACAGAGAGAAGGATCACCCAAAATCCACGCGAGTAGGCTGTGGTCGGGCGCCCCGGGCTCCAGCTCATCCAGCTGTGAATCGGCCCAAGCGGCCGGCCCGCGGGCGCCGGGGAGCAAGCGCCATCATCACCCACGCGCGACCGACCCAGCCCAGAGATCACGTGGCCCTCGCTGGCTCTGGCGGGGCGTACTCTGCATCCACGGCTACCCCGGGCGGGGGGCGATGGTCCGCTTCATAGTGCTCGCGAAACGTCTCGGTCCGCTCGCCGACATGGGGACGTTGGTTGTTCATGAAGCGATTGAGCAGCCGCAGACGCATCTCGGCCAGCCTGGCCGCGTGGGCGGGATCGTCGAACAGGTTGGTGAGCTCATATGGATCGTTGGCCAGGTGGTAGAGCTCGCCCAGGCCGCGATTGGGCCAATGCACGTATTTCCAATCGCGCGTGCAGACCATGGCGACGAAATCCCGGACGGCCGGGTCATGCGGGCCATGCATCTTGGGATTGACGCGCAGATCGATCTCGGAAAAGGCATCCTCGCGCCAATCGCTCACTTGGCCCTCCGCCAGACCCACCAGGCTTCGCCCTTGCATGGTCTCTGGTGC
>JAFGLK010000484.1 GCA_016928125.1 Anaerolineae bacterium | reverse complement strand
GGCGTCGGCCATAGCGGCCCTGTTCGTGGCCAGCACGATGGCCGGATAGAGACCCGCATCGCCATATTCGGCCTGGGCGATTTTCGACAACCAATCCCCAGGCTGCACCACATAGTCGCTGCTCAGAGGCGATGCCTCCTGGCCCAGTGCCGCCAGGGGAGTGCCCAGCCCGACCAGAGCCAGCACGACGGCGGCCAGGAGCCTTCGCTTGCACATGATCACGTCCTCCCGTTCCTCCCTGTCAAAGATGGCGTGCACTTATATGGACGTACGAGGCCGACCCGGGGTTCCGCCCGCGGCCGCCAGGCTGCATGGCGCTTGGACGGACGCCCCGCGCAGGTGTAGAATGGCGCCGTGACGGGCGCTCAGGCGCAGGCGATCGGATGTGGGCCGGCCTTCGCGCCTCAGGTGAGGTCGTGCGCGCGACGTCGTCATCGACGCAGAGGGAGGTGCGATGAAGATACGTGAGATTCGCAGCATACCGCTCATGGGCGAGACACCCATCAGCGGTTGGGATCATGAGACAGAGCCCGAGGACAATCTCCACACGCTCGTGGAGGTGGAGACGGACGCCGGTCTGGTGGGCCTGGGGAGTTGCTACACGAGCGCGGCCCTGGTGAACGCCTCTCTGCAGCTCTTGCGGCCGCACCTGATCGGCGAGTCGGCCATCGAGCCGGAGCGGGTCTCGGAAAAGCTGCACCAGATGACCTTCTGGCAGGGGCGCGGCGGCGCGGTCACCCACGCCATCAGCGGCGTAGACATCGCCCTGTGGGACCTTCTGGGACAGGCCTGCGGCCAGCCGGTGGGGCGCCTGCTGGGCGGCACCTACCGCGAGCGCATCAGGCCCTACGCCTCGATCATCTTTGGCTGGCCGCCCGAGGCATTTCGCGAGACGCTGCAGGGGCTTGTGGGGCGGGGCTTTCGGGCCATCAAGCTGGGCTGGGGCGGCTTTGGCCTGGAGGGCAACGCGCGCGACGAGCTGCTGGTCGATACGGCTCGCGACGCCGTCGGCGACGAGATCGAGCTGATGGTCGATGCGGGCGGCAGCGGCCAGTTCTGGCCCCACGAGTACAAATGGGCGCTGGAGACCGCTCACATGCTGGCCGACTATGGCGTGGCCTGGTTCGAGGAGGCGCTACGCCCTGACGACATCGAGGGGTTCAAGACGCTGCGCGAGCACGCGCCGCTGCCCATCACCAGTTGCGAAGTGCTCACCCGGCGCCAGTCGTTCATCCCCTGGATCGTGGGCCACGCGGTGGACATCGTCCAGCCCGACAGCACCAAGGTGGGCGGGCTGTCTGAATCTCGCCGCATCGCCTGGATGGCCTACGATCACAACGTCACCATGGTCAGCCACGGCTGGAACACGGTGGTGGGCCTGCACGCCGATCTCCATCTGGCGGCGGCCATGCCCGACGCCAAGTACGTGGAGTTCATCACGCCGTCGCCCTACATAGATGACCTATCCGTGGAACCGCCCAAGCTGGATACGGAGGGCTACCTGCCGATCCCGATAGCGCCCGGGCTGGGGCTGCATCTGGATCCGGACAAGGTGGTCAAATACTCACGCGGGGTGGTGCATACGTTCAGCTAGCACTCAAGGCGCCCGGTTGCCGCCTGTGACCGACGCATGCTTGAGGAACCCGCCCAACGACCCGGTTCGCGGGGCTCAGCGGCCGCTGCCTGAGCCCTGTGAACAGGGGCCGTCTCAGCCAATCGCCTCCAGGGCTTGGGATAGGTCGCCTACGATGTCGCGCACATCCTCGATCCCCGTGCTCATGCGCACCAACCCCTCGCCGATGCCCAGTTGGGCGCGCACCTCGGGCGGCACAGCGCGGTGGGAGGAATGGGCCGGATAGAGCACCAGGCTGTAGACGTCGCCCAGCGTCGTGGCCGGGATGACCAGTCTCAGCGCCTCCATGAAGCGGAACACAGCCTGCCGGTCGGCGCCGCGGATATCGTAGCTCAGCATGCCGCCATAGCCTCGATCCCCGAACATGCGCCGCGCTACAGCGTGACCCGGGTGGCTCGGCAGGCCGGGGTAGTTCACCTGACGGATAAGCGGGTGGCTCGCCAGCCACTGCGCGACCGTCTGGGCGTTCTGGCAATGCTGGCGCATGCGCAAGGGCAGCGTCTTGAGGCCGCGCAGCGCCAGCCAGGCCACCTGCGGGCTGAGATTGGCGCCCAGCAGCTTCTGGCGGTCGCGCAGATCCTGGGCCCGATCGCGGGAGCAAGCCACCAGGCCAGCCATCACATCGCCGTGGCCGCCCAGGTATTTGGTCGCCGAGTGCACCACATAGTCCACGCCCAAGGTCGCCGACCGGAGAAGATACGGCGTGGCAAAGGTGCTATCCACGATGAGCGCGGCTCCCGCGCCATGGGCGATCTCGACGAGGGCGGGCACGTCGGCCACCCGCAGCAGCGGGTTCGAGAGAATCTCGCAGATCACGGATGCAGGCCGTTCTTGCTCCACGGCCGCAGCAACGGCCTCCAGGTTGGTGATATCCACAAAGCGCACGCGCACGCCCAGTTGGGCAAGCAGTTGCTCCTGCAGGGCATAGGTGGCGCCATAGACATCGGCCGCCGACACGACCGTGGTCCCCGCCCGCGCGCCAGCGCCCAACAGCGCGGCATGCACCGCCGCCATGCCCGAGGCGAACGCGACGGCCTCCTCCGTGCCCTCCAACGTGGCCATAGCCTGCTCGAAGGCGCTGACCGTGGGGTTGCCATAGCGCTGGTAGACATAGCCTTCCAGTGCCCCGCCAAAGATGGCGTCCAGGTCGTCCATGGCATCATAGGCATAGGCCACCGAGGGATAGATGGGCGAGCTGACCGGCGTGAACTTTGGCTTGGGCGCGCGCTCTCCAGCGTGGACCGCCTGGGTGTAGATGCTCTGGCTCATGTCGCTTTCCTCCGCAGGACGTGGACTGCAAACGCAGGCAGTATAGGCGAAGACCGGCGGCGGCACCAAGGCCAGGCGGTAGAGGATCATTGCCTTGCTTGACAGGCGCGGGTGCCGGGGTATCCTCATGTCTCACATGGGCCGTGAGCGTCAAGCGCTCTACCATAGGGAGGTGAGCATGGAACCATTGACCGTCCCCGATCTCTTCGCGCGACGCAGCATCCGCCGCTTTGATGCCCGCCCCGTGACCCAGGCGCAGGTCGAGCGGCTGTTGCAGGCGGCCATGTCGGCCCCGTCGGCCGGCGACCGCAAGCCGTGGCATTTCGTCGTCGTCCGCGATGCAGAGCTGCGGCGCCGACTGGCGGCGCTGCATCCCTATGCCAAGATGCTGCCGCAAGCGCCCGTGTGCATCGTGCCCTGTGGCGAGCCCGAGCGCGGCTTCCCAGGCAAGACCGAGTTCTGGATCCAAGACGTGTCGGCGGCCACCGAGAACCTGCTGCTGGCGGCGGTGGGCTTGGGACTGGGCGCCGTCTGGTGCGGCGTCTATCCTGTGATGGAGCGCGTGGAGGCGACGCGTCAGGTGCTAGGTTTGCCTGAGACCATCGTGCCCCTCTGCTTTGTGCCGGTGGGCTATCCGGCGGAGGCAAAGCCACCCCGCACCCAGTACGACCCCAGCCGGGTGCACACCGATGGTTGGTGACGTCTGACCGTCCTCACGCGTCTTGACAGGCTACGTTTCTGGATTCATATTCCCCACGGGCGAGTCGCCTTCAGCGGGATGCTCTCCCCGAGCAGCCAACGCCGCGCGGTGGAAGGATCACGAGAGAGTGAGGGAGCACACGTGACAGGGCGTGGCGCATATGACGGAATGGCGTGACCCGACGCTGGGGCCAGTGCTGTCCGCGACCCTGGCGCGCCAAGGCATCACCCAGCCCATCGACCGGATCGAGGTCGAGGGGCTGCGCGACGAGCCGGGCTTTCACTGGTCGAACCCCGGCCTCAAGCTGCTCACCGTGACCGTCGGCGACTGGCGCGGGTCTTTTGTCGTCAAGCGCCTCGGCGCACACGCCAGGCGCGAGGTGCTGGTCTACCGCTTCCTCGCCGACTATCCCGACTTTCCCCTGCCGCGGCTCTATCACAGCATCTACGACGAGGAAAACGGGGAGTACTGGATCTTGATGGAGCGCTGCGTCGCACGGCCTCTGGGCGGACAGACTCAGTTCTGGGAGCAGTGCGGCTTGCTGCTCGCGCGCATTCACGCCGCCTTCTGGGACCACACGGATGATTTACCGGCGCTCTTCCACCTGGAACGTCCGCCTGAGCGGGCCTGGACTGCGGCCCAGAAGCTACGAGTATTCCTGAGTTCCTTGGCGGAGGCGGACCGGCTTGCGCTCGATCAGATCGCAGGCCAGGCCCTGGAGGAGCTGCGGCCCGCTCTGGAGCACGTGCACCGCGAGCGGCTGCCGACAGAGCCCCCGCCCGACCGTTGCCTGATCCACAAGTCATTCCACCCGCCCGAGATCATGTGGCGCGAGACGGAGGCGGGCTATCCGCAGGTGGCCGTGGATTGGGAGACCGCGCGGGTCGGCGCGCCGCAGGAGGACTTTCGGGCGGCGGGGGGACTGCTGGCCCAGGGGGAGCAGGGGCTTTGCGACGTGCTCGTGAGCACCTATCTGGACGAGCTGGCGAGGCACGGCATCCACTTGCCGCGTGATCCCTTCTGGATCGCGGTTCGCCACGAGGCCCTGCTGGATGAGATGGCGACGGTCCCCTGGCTGGTGGCCCAATTCCTTAGACGCCGTGATGACGAGCTTTTTTCCGTGTGGTGCGACTGGGTCGTCCAGGAGATCCCCCGCCTCCTGGGACACATCGCGCGCGCGATCAAAGCTGGAGACTTGGAGCGGACGAGGTCTTGACCAGGGGCGCCATCGCAGCCCGAGGAGCCGTTGCGCGCCACGAGACGGTTAGGGTGAGGCATCGTCCTGGGCCACACCCACCAGCCGAGCTGAGAGGAGGCCCCATGGAACCCAAGATCATCCGTCGAGAGGCTTTCACCGTCATGGGCGTCATCGGACACTTTGCCAGCGCGGCCGAGGATTTCGGCCCCCTGTGGGAAAAAGTGTTCGTGGCCTTCCAGGACCGCATCGCTGCGCTGAGCGCCGGCGAGGGATACTATGGCGTCTATCTGGACAGCGACCACACCCAGCCACTGGACTATCTCGCGGGCATGGCTGTCCGCGAGACGTTGGAGATCCCTCAGGGCCTGCACGTGCGGCAGGTGCCCGCGGCGCTGTACGCTGTGTTCACCTGCTCCTTCCCCAAACTCGGCGCTACGTACGGCCGAATCTGGGACGAGTGGCTCCCGTCCTCGAGGTACACCCAGGACACATCCGCCCTGGGTTTTGACTACTTTCCGCCGGGCATGGCGAGCGGCGATCCTTCGATAAAGATCTGGCTCCCCATCAAGGATCGATGAGCCCAGCTCGCTTGGGGATGCCGGGCAGCCATCCGGAGGGACGCAAGATGGCGGCTCGAACCGGGGTCTATTCCTGGTGGGCGGCGCTCACCGTATGGGGCGTGGTCAACGCCGTCAACCTACTGCAGGCGGCGGGGTTCGTCTCGCGCGTGCTCACGGGCCGCATGGCGATCAATCATCGCCTGGGCTATGGGATCATCGCGCTCGCGCTGCCGGCAGCCCTGGCGCTGATTGCGTTTTGGCGGGCGCGGGCCGGTTGGCTCCACCGGGCAGGGCCGGCCACCTACCTGGCCTTTGTTGCGCTGATGGTCGGGGTGCAGTATGTCTGGCAGGTGGAGTTCCGATCTCCGGCGCGCCCGGCCATTCTCATCCCTTACCTGACGCTGTTCTTCGGCGCCGTCCTGCTGATGGGCCTGCCGATGTTTCGATTGGATCGCAATCTGTGGCTT
>JAFGLK010000483.1 GCA_016928125.1 Anaerolineae bacterium | reverse complement strand
ACCACGAACGGCTTGTCACTGATCCTGAAGCCCAGTCCGAGGACATAGTATGTGGAGGCCATGGCCACTTTTTTGACTCCAAGACGCCGCGCGGCGTCCATGAGGTAGTAGGTGCCCATGGTGTTGACCCGCATGGTCTCGTCCTCAGGGAGGCGCGGCATGAAGGAATGCACGCGCAGAGAGATCTCAGTGGCCCAAGGCATGGCGCCCAGATGAATGATCGAGTCCGCTTTGGCATGGGCGATGGCCCGCATGCAGTCCCCGAGAGACGTGAGGTCGCCCAGAACGAAGGGGAGGTCGGTCTCCCACGGATGGCGCGTCTGCGCGGGGGTCACGCGGTCGAACAGCGTCACGTTGTAGCCGTGCTCAGTGAGTTCTGCAGCGACCCAACGGGCGACGCCACCCGACCCGCCAGTGATGAGTACGTTGTTCCCCATCCTGTTTCATTCTCCTCTGTTACTGGCTTATATGCTCGGGTTTGATGGGAAGGCCCTCCTCACCGCGCCGTCAGGCCTGTCCGGTGATCTGCTTCAAGTAGTTCACGCTGCGGTGGAAGAGCTCGGTGCGCGACTCGTCAGGTGTCATGCCCGGCAGAGGCGGATCCCATCCCAGCTCGACGATCAGGTGCAACCCCTCGGCGTGGGGGCACTTGGCCACCAGCTCGTCCAGGCAGAGGGGCAGGTCCACATTGCCTTCCCCACAGGCCACGCCGATGGCAAGCATGGGGATCACGGGCCCGTTCGACTGGAGATAGTCCAGGGAGCGCGCATCCACGATCTTCATGTCCTTCATGTGGGTGGTGATGGCGTACGGCGCCAGGGCCACATTGTCGTCATCCGGGTCGGAGAAGACGGTGTAGCCGTTGGCCGTATCCAGGGCGCAGCCCACATGCTTGGAGCCCACCGCCTCAAACACCTGGGCATGCTGGCGCCCGGTGAAATCACAGTGGTTCTCGATCGCCAGGTACATCCCCTGATCCTCGACGATCTTGGCGGCCTCTTTGAGGTTGTCGATCAGAATCTGAAGGTGCTTGGCCAGTGGGATCTCGGTGGAGAAGCGGCTGGTGGCCACATTCAGATGGCCATAGCCGGTGCGGATGATGTTCGTGCCGGCCCGCTTGGCGATGGCGATGCTCTCAAGCAGCGCGGCGCGTGACTCGGCCGCGTTGGGCCCCACCAGGCCAAACACGCCGCCGGCGTAGCAGTCCAGCTCCACATCGCGCTCTCGGCATAGCGCGCGCACCCGGTCGAGCAGGGCCGGATCGTTCTTGATGCCTCGCGTCTGGGCCGAGCGACAACCCATGTCTGCCATGCGGTTGATGAACCACTCGGCCTGATGGTCCTCGTCGATCTCGCGAGGAATGGGGTAAAAGGGGTTGCAGCCGATGCGCATCGTCTTCTTGACGTCCACGTTGACTCCTTCTTTTTCTGTTACGTGCCTGATGCGGTTATCTTCCAGCGGTCTAGCGCGCCTCGAACACCTGGTCGAGCTGCTCCTGCAGATAGCGCTTGCTCATGGCCGCCGCCTCGCGCGCCGGGCGCGGAGAGCGCGGTGTGTAGTCCAGCTCTACCATGACCAAATCGCTGAAACCGATCTCCTCCAGGAAGCGAAAGATGGCGGGCATGGGCAACGAGCCGTGGCCGATGGGCGTATAGCCCACATAGCCGGTGGGATCGATCTCCTCGCCCGCATCGTCGCGCTCGACGGGCCCGCCAATATAGTCCTTCAGGTGCACATGCCGCACCAACGAGCTGTAGGTATCCAGCACCTCGAGGATGTCGGAACCGCCCTTGGTGATCTGGCCCGTGTCGGGCGCGAAAAAGACCGCCTGGGGCTCGACGGCCGAGAGCACGGCATCGATCTCGGCGCGGGTCTCGATCAGGGTGCCGGTATGCGGGTGAATGGCGGCGATCAGGCCGATCTCCTGCACGCGGCGACCGATCTCGCTGAACACCTTCGCCAGGGCCGGGAAATCATATCCCTCGGGAGGACGCTGCCCGGCGGCCTGCAGCACGATCGTCTGCGCGCCGAGCCGCTTGGCCAGCCTGGCCCAGCGCAGCACCTGCTCGATATCGTCGGTCGATTGGGATGGGTCCACAAAGTAGGTGTTGCAGTAAGCCGAGCCCAACGGCAGACCATACTTGTCCAGCAGCCCCTGAAAGCCGCCCGGGGTCTGCTGCTCGTAGGGCTCGATGATCCAGCCAAAGGTCTCAAAGGCGGCATAGCCCAGCTCGGCCACCTCCTTGACCGCCTGCTCGACCGTGCTCAGATCATAGCCCCAGGTGATGCCCGTGTGTCCGACGCGGAATGCTTTGGTCATGTTCTGCTACCCCTTGATGCCCGTCATGACGACGCCCTGCACAAAGTGCTTCTGCGCGAAGAAAAAGGCCACCAACTGCGGGATCAGGGCGACGACCGACATGGCCATGATGGCGCCCATATCCATATAGATGTTGCTCTGGAACTGCCTCAGGCCGAGCTGGATCGTGAACTTCTCCTGACTGGACAGATAGATAAGCGGCTGCATAAAGTTGTTCCAGTTCCAGATAAAGGCAAAGATCGCTACCACGCCCAGCGCCATCTTGGAGAGGGGCAGGATGATGCGCCAGTAGATCTCAAATCGGCTGGCGCCATCGATAAGCGCCGCCTCATCTAGATCGTGCGGGATGGTCATGAAGAACTGGCGTAGCAGAAAGATGTTAAAGGCGCTGCCGAACCAGGAGGGCACGACCAGAGGGAGATGCGTATCTATCCACTTGAGCCGGGCGAAGATGATATAGAGCGGAATCATCGTGACCTGCTGGGGCAACATCATGGTGCTGAGCACCAGCAGAAACAGAAACTCGCGCCCTCGGAAGCGCATGCGCGCGAATCCAAAGGCCGCTAGCGAGCAGGAGATGAGCGTGCCCAGGATGTTGAGTGCAGCGATCACGATCGTGTTCTTATAGAACACGGCAAAGGGCAGCTGTGACCACGCTTCAGTATAGTTGCTCCACGTGAACGGCTTGGGAATCCAGATGGGGGGCCATTTGTAGAGTTGCGTGCTCGGCTTGAGCGACGTAGTCAGCATCCAGGCGAACGGGAACATGAACAGGGCCGCGCCAGAGATGATGATCACGTAGATCAGGAGTCTGCCCAAGACCCATAGACTTGTGCGTACCACGTCAGGCCGGCCGGCGTAGTTCAGCTTGACCCAGCTTCTGCGATCCCCTCTGCGTGTGGCTGTGGTTGCACTCATTTTTTCAGCTCTCCCTCATAGTAGACCCAGAAGGCCGAGCTCCGAACCACCATCAGCGTGAAGGCGAGGATGATGGCGAAGAGCAGCCAGGCCACCGCGGACCCATACCCAAAGTGGAACTGCTCAAACGCCTTGCGGTACAGGTAGAGCACCTGCGTGAGCGTCGCATTGTTGGGCCCGCCCCTGGTCATGATGTAGGCTGAGGTAAAGACCTGGAACGAGTTGATGATGCCCATCACCAGGCTAAAGAAGATGGTGGGGGTGATCATCGGCAGGGTGATATGCCAGAAGCAGCGCAGCGAACCCGCGCCGTCGATCTCGGCTGCGTCATAGAGCGACTCGGGCACGCCCTGCAGGGCTGCCAGAAAGATGATCATGCTGCCGCCCAGCCCCCACAGGCTCATGAGGATAAGCGCCGGCATGGCCCACTCCTGGCTCTGCAGCCAGGCGGGGCCACTGATGCCGAACAAAGCGAGCGCGCCATTGACGACACCAAAATCGCGGTTGAGAATCCAGATCCACAACAGCGCGACGGCCACACCCGATACCACCGAGGGCAAGTAGTAGATGGTACGCCAGAGACTGAGCAGCTTGACGTCTTGATTCAGAATGACAGCCAGAAGAAGCGAACAGCTGGTCGACAGGGGCACCATCACAAAGGTATAGTAGGCCGTGTTGACCAGGCTCTTGCGCCAGAGTTTATCGGTGAGGATGGCCTTGTAATTCTCCAAACCCACCCAGTCGGTGTGCGTCAAGATGTCTGTGTCTACGAAACCGAGATAAAGGGAATAGACCATAGGGCCTACAGTGAAGGCCAGGAAGCCAATGATCCAGGGGAGGATAAAGAGGTATCCGCCGATCTCCTCTCTGCCCCTCCTGCTGAGCCGAAGCCTGGCCGCCAGGCCACCTTTGAGGACGCTAACCTGCTCCGCCATGAGACACTCTCCTCAAGCTT
>JAFGLK010000482.1 GCA_016928125.1 Anaerolineae bacterium | reverse complement strand
GTCAAAGCCCAAGCGACGGCAGTAGCCTTGGCCGCGCTCGGGGGAGTGGAGGGCGGTGCTCAAGGCTGGCCAGCCCCAGCTATGCCAGCGAGCCAGGAGGATGGCCAGGCCGATGCTCAGCGGGTCAAAGGGGGGCGCGCCATACTGACTGCGGAAACGTTGGCCCAGGATGGGACGCCAGGCGGAAAAGTCGAACAGACGCAGGACCAGGTCAAAGTCGTCGAGCCCTTGGAGATCCTTGTCGCTCTGGATGTCATCGGGGGGCAGCCAGCGGTAGTAGGAGCGACAGAGGCGTGGCCGCCAGGGGGGCACTCCCGCCGGGATGCTCAGGCGCAGCGGCAAGAGGGGCCGCATGGCCTCCCAGTGGAAGGAGGTCACAAAGCGGTCGACCAGCAGGCGCCGCGATGCGGCGGGGATCTCGCGAGTGGCGACGAACGCATGGCGTGAGGGACTGGCCAGGCGATGAAAGGGGCTGTCGGGTACGGCATCATCCACCACGACTTGGTCTTCGCCGGGGGAGGGCACGAGCAAGATACGCATCATCGCCCTCCTCGCCGTCGACGCAACCAGGCCCGGTTGAGGGCCTCGGCCTGGCGGTAGGCCGGAATATCCTGGCGCTCACACAGGCGGCGCAGGGCGGTGGAGAGGGCAGGCAGGCGCAGGAGCACCAGGGCGTCGTTACGCCACTGGCGGACGCGCTCGCGCGTGACGCCGTGCTCACGGCCCAGGGCCGCCAGGCTGCAGGCGGGCTGGCCCTCAAGCCCGTAGGCGCAGATCACGACCTCCTGCAGGCGCTCTGGCAAGTAGCCCAGCGCCTCCCGCAGGGCGGCGCGTACGTCCGCTTGTTGGCAGAGGGTCTCGATCTGTACCCGAGGATCGGGCGGCCCCGACGACAGCAGGGATCCCTGCGGTCGTTGCGCACGGGCCACGCAGCGCCAGATGCGGTGCTGGATGACGCGCCAGGCATAGGTGGAGAAGGCGCTGCCCCGTTCAGGATCGTAGTGCAGGATGGCCTGCCACAGAGCGATCCGCCCTTCCTGGATCAAGTCCGCGTAGGCCAGATCGCCCCGGTACTGCTCGCGCACAACCGCCCGGATCAGGCCTTCGTGCGTGTGCAGAAGATCTTCCAGACAGGTTGAGCAGCCCGACTGGGCGCAGAGAAATGCCGATTGGTCATGCGAAGCAAGATGCGCTAGACTGGACATGAGATACCTCCTGAGTGGTGGGAAAATGGATGCTTACTACACCCCGTTTTACCACCAATCCCAGGAGGTATCGCCCTATGGGTTGAGTTTTCGATCCCGACTTGTTGCGCTATCCCCAGAGATCGTGTCAAAACCCGGCCCCGGCTAGAGTCGGGGATGAGCCCGACGATGCCGAGGCTCCTGCAGGTCTCATCCTGCCTGCCTCGCGGGGCATTTGACGCAGCACCGCTGCGGACGTACCTTGAACGCACGGTCGAGATCACGCGAGGCTGGCCGGTTGGGTGGCCTTGAAGGACACCCAACCCTGCAAGCACGGTCCCGAGCGCCTGACCCATTGGACGGAGATCGCCCAGCAACTGCCCGCGTGATGCTGCATGTGGGCGCCCGCGCCCGCCGGGCGGGAAACGGCCCTTCTGGGCGGATACAGGAAGGAGACGGCTGCTATGTGGAAACGCCTCTTGCCCTATGTCATCGCGTTGCTGCTTTTTGTGATCGGCACGATTCGGCTCTACGATCGAGCCGACGTCCTCGGCGTGATCATCAATGGCCTGGCAGCTATCGCGGTCATCGTGGGCCTGATCTGGCAGTTGATCGCGCGGCGTCGCGATCGCAGCAAACCGGCTGGCCAAGAGTGAGCGGCGCCGATGCAGCTCTTTTCGCGTGAACTGGCGCATACCCATTGCGTTGGCGCCCTGTGGCCCGAGTTCTGCGGACAGGTGGCCCTCGGCGAAGCGTTCGTCATCGAGACCGAGGAGGTCCAGACGAACGGTCCCATCGAGATCGCCGGCGTGCGCGTCGGCGAGGCGATCGCCGTGCATATCGAGCGGATCGAGATCGAAGGGCCCTTCCGCGCGCCCAATGGCGGCCCCTTCCTCGAGGGTCTCGGTCCGCCGGTGCCGCTGACCTATCGCCAGGGATGGTTCTCCTGGCCGGGCCACTTTCGGCTGGAGGCATGCCCGTCAGTGGGCAATGTGGCGGTGCTGCCCGAGCCGACCGACGAGGTTTTGGGGGCCTGTCGGACGCTGCTCTCAGGGCCGCACAAAGGCGAGCCCAACTCGCGTGGCTGGCGGACGGTGGTGCGCGACCCGCGCGGCAAACACTGCCACCAGGACTGCTGGGCCGCCAGGCCCGGAAGCATTGTGCACCTCAGAGCGCAGGTGGACGGCGCCGGCCTCTGCCTGGATGACGTACACGCCTACATCGGCCAGGGTGAGCTGGCCTTCGCCGGCATCGAGGTGCGGGCGCGGGTGCAGGTGCGGGTGGAGCGCTCGGTCGGGTGGTGGGTGGACTGGCCCCTGATCGAGACCGATGACGAGATCATGGTGATCTGCTCGTTTGCGGCTCTCATTCCCGGGCATCCAGCGATGAAATACGTGGACCTGGTGCGCGAGGCGTACCGCGCCCTGCGCGAGGTGGTGGCCAAGCGCGTCGGCGGGACGATCGCGGAAGCCAACTCGATCGTAGCCACGGCCGCTGACCTGCGCAACTGCGCGCTGTATGGCTTGGGCGAGGGCTATATCCCGCAGCATCGCGATCGGCCGCCCCACGACATGGCCGTGGCCGCCTGCCTGCCCAAGCAGGTTTTCCCGTAGTAGGCAATGTACTCGAGCGGGGCATGTCTCAACGCGTCGTCCCGAAGAGCCGTCTGGCTGACGTATCCATATGAAGCCACCCGTCAAACCGATCGAGGCAGCCTTACGGATCGTGAGGCCCCTACAGCGCCACGATGTCCCGGCCTGCTGTCTCATCATCGACGCCTGCCTGCCGAACATGACTGGCTTGAACGAGGCGGCGCGCAGATTCGTGCAGGACAAGAACACGCCGGAGCGGCTCTGGGCTGAGCTGTCCGTACACACGTGTCTGGTGTGTGAGCAGGCCGGCCACGTCCTGGGCCTCGGCTGCCTGGCTGGCCACGAGCTCAAACGCGTGTATGTAGACCCTGAGCAGCAAGGTCGGGGTATTGGTCGTGCCCTGGTCGCCGAGTTGGAGAGCGAGGCGCGGGCGCGTAGCCGCGACAGGCTGCGACTGCAATCCTCTCCGGCCGCCATGCCCTTTTGGGCATCTCTAGGGTATCGCGTCGTTGGGCGGGAGCGGATCAGGGTCGGCGAGGCCGAGTTCGTGGTGGTGGGCATGCAGAAGGAACTGGGGTGAGATGGCTGCGAAGCCGCTCCTGATCGTGGCGTTGCGGCCGGCGCCGGCCATGTCGTCTGTCCGGGCGGGCGGATACGAGACAGCGACGGCTCAACGTGGTATGATGAACGCGTACCTGCTGACCTGCGACTGCTGCCCGGCAGAAGAGAGGAAGACCTATGGCTGATCTCAAGACGACTGGTGAGGAACTCTCGCGTCCCAACATCATCATCATCCTGGTCGATGACATGGGCTTCTCGGACCTGGGCTGCTACGGCTCTGAGATCCACACGCCCAACCTCGACGGCATGGCCCAACGCGGCATCCGCTTCACCCAGATGTACAACTGCGCCCGCTGCTGCCCCACGCGAGCCTCGCTGCTGACCGGCCTCTATCCCCATCAGGCCGGCGTGGGCCATATGGTGGGCAACCATGGCACCCGCGCCTACCAGGGTTATCTGCGGGAGGACTGCGTCACTATCGCCGAGGCGCTGGGCGCAGCAGGGTATCAGACGTGCATGTCGGGCAAATGGCACGTGGGGGGCGGCTATGTGGCCAATCGGCCCGAGACCTGGATGCCTGGCACACCCGATCACCCCTTACCCGTGCAGCGCGGCTTTCAGCGCCACTATGGCATGGTGGGGGGCGGCGGCAGCTACTTCAACCCACCCTACATGGTTCAGGACGACCGCATCATCCACCCGGGGGGCGACGACTATTATCTGACCGACGCCATCAGCGACCAGGCTGTGGCCATGATCGCGGGGGCCGCCCAGAAGCCCGAGCCCTTTTTCCTGTATGTCGCCTATACGGCGCCCCACTGGCCACTGCACGCCCTGCCTGAGGATATCGCCAAATATGAGGGACGCTATCGCCAGGGCTGGGACGCCCTGCGCACAGGCCGCCACGAGGAGCTCAAGGGCCTCAAGCTC
>JAFGLK010000067.1 GCA_016928125.1 Anaerolineae bacterium | reverse complement strand
GGGAGACGATCAGTGGCACGCCCGCATCCAGGGCCGAACGGAACAGGATCGTCACCCCGGCTATCGCCATCGAGCGCGCTCGCAGCCGGAAATAGCCCCAGATGCGCCTGATCAGCTCCAGGTCGTCATAGCTGCGGTCATAGGGATCGCTATCGAGCCCACCCAAGATGAAGCCCAAATGGATTCCCCCCTTTGTGATCTTTCAATCGAACGCACTCCATCAACTGCCCGGCGCCGTCGTCAGATCATAGGGGACAAAGATGCGGCGATAGGCTACACAGCGCCTCATGAGTTCCTCGTGCGTCCCCTGATCGACCAACCTGCCGCGCTGCAGCACCAGCACGCGGTCGGCCCAACGGATCTGCGAAAGGCGATGCGTGATCAGAAAGGTCGTCCGACCTTGCTGCACCCGATACATCGCCTTCTGAATCTCATCCTCGGTGGCGCTGTCGATCGCGCTGGTCGAGTCGTCGAGAATCAGAATCCGCGGGTCGGCCAGAAAGGCGCGCGCGATGGCGATCCGCTGTCGTTGTCCGCCGGAGAGGGTGACGCCACGCTCGCCCACCTCAGTATCATAGCCCTGGGCAAAGCTCATGATGAATGCGTGCGCCTGGGCCTCCTTGGCGCACCGCTCGATCTCCTCTTGGCTGGCCCGTTGCCCGACGCCAAAGGCGATGTTCTCGGCCACCGAGCGCGAGAACAAAAAGACATCTTGCTCGATGGCGCCGATCTGTCCGCGCAGGCTCTCGAGATTCCAGTCGCGCACATCCACGCCATCGACGAGCACCCGCCCCTGACGAACGTCGTAGACCCGATTGATCAATCGGGTCAGGGTGGTCTTGCCCGAGCCGGTGGCCCCTACAATGGCGATCGTCTCGCCGGGTGCCGCGCGAAACGTGATCTCTTCAAGAACCCGCTGGCCACCCTCATAGCCAAAGCTGACACCTTCAAAGGCCACCTCGCCGACCATCTCCCGGGCCACGCCCTCTTCATTCTGGCCTAGCTCGGTGTCCACATTCAGGATGCTCAGAATGCGCTCCGCTCCGGAAATGCCCATCTGAACCACCGCGAAGGAAAAGAGGGAGATAAATGTTGGAAACCGCAGCAAACCGAAAACGCCCATATAGGCGATGATATCGCCCACACCGAGACCATCACCGCGCATATAGATCAGTAATGCATGCAACAGCGCGCCGGCATAAGCAAAGCCAAAGACCAGGAACGGCCAGTATTTGGCCTGTATCTGCCCCTGGCGCACAAATAGATCGCGAAATCGCCTGGCCTCCTCTCCGAACTTGGCCTCTTCCTGCTTCTCCTGGGCGTTCACCTTCACAACTTCGATCCCGCTTATGGTCTCCTCCAGGATCGCGTTCATGTCGCCGAACTTTTGCCGCAGGGCATCAGACACAGGGTTCAACTTGAGCGTATAGTCGCGCAGCGTCACAACGAGCAGCACGGTGAAAACCAAAGGAACAGCCAAGAGCTCGGCGCGAATCGTGGCGATGGTGATCAAGGGCACCACAATGCCGGTAAGCGATTCGAGGATCAAGCTCAGGCCCGGGCTGATCATGAAATTGAGTTGCCGCACGTCATTGGTGGCGCGCGCCATCAGATCTCCAACGCGCTGGCGCCCATGGAATGTGAGGCTCTTGCCCAGCAGACTCACGTACAACTCATCGCGAGCGTCAAACTCCAGCCGCTGGGCCAGAAACTCGGAGCAGCCGTTAGCCACCAGCCCAAGGAGGCCCTGCATCAACCTGGCGATGACGATGGTGACCGCAATGCGGAGCAGGTCCGACAACACCGGCTCGGCGCCATCGATCCAGCGAAAGGCGTCGCCGATGCGTATCTGGGTATAGCTCATCAGCACATTGGAGCCAGCCGTGAAAAATACCATGCCCAGAGGCAGATAGGCATAGCGCAGGATGTGCGAGCCGATCCAGCGCAGAGGGGTCTTGCGGTCATAGCGATATTCCTCTGCCAGGGTGAACTCGCGCTTGCCCAATGATCTCCTCCGATCCTCCGATCTGAGACTGGCAATGCTGCAATTCTACTTGGGTTTCGCAGAGACACCAAGCCGAGTGCGCCGCCATTTGTCGGGCCTCGCAGGCCGTCCTATAATGGCCTTGCTGTCGATACATGGCTCGCTTTTGCGAGCGGATCTGTCGCATGGCCACAGCCCGGCAAGTGCCCCCATTCGATCCGACAACCGCGGTGAGACGATTGAAGATCGCTGAAGCCAACGAACGCATCCTGCTCATCTCTCCCGACGGCAAGCATTACCTGCTTCGCCTGCAGAGAGGAAGACAGTTCCACACCAACAAAGGCATCATCGAGCACGATCAGCTCATCGGCACCCCCTTTGGACGCTATGTCCTGTCGCATCTAGATCAGCCTTTCATGCTTCTGCGCCCGTCGCTGCACGACAAACTCATGCGGCTCTCGCGGCGCTCTCAGATCATCTACCCCAAGGAGATCGGCCAAATCATCCTCAAGCTAGACATCGGGCATGGGGACCAGGTCATCGAGGCGGGCACGGGCAGTGGCGCTTTGGCGATCGCCCTGGCCCATGGCGTGCAGCCCGGAGGCATGGTCTACTCATACGAGCAACGCCCGGATATGCTCACCAGAGCGCGCCACAACCTGGCGGAAGCCGATCTGCTTGAGTATGTGACCTTCATCGAGAAGGATATCGCGGAAGGGTTTGACCAGACAGACGTCGACGCGCTCTTTTTGGATGTGCGTGAGCCATGGGAGTATCTGGCTCAGGTGTGTCGCGCCTTGAGCGACGGAGGATTCTTCGGGGCCTTGGTGCCCACCACCAATCAGGTATCCGATCTGCTGGCGGAGATGCAGAGACACCCTTTTATCGATGTGGAGGTGCTCGAAATCCTGCTGCGCCACTACAAGCCAGTGCCCGCACGACTGCGGCCCCACGATCATATGGTGGGTCATACGGGTTACCTCATCTTCGCGCGCAAGGTGCGCCCGATCGAGGAGACCTTTGCCGAGATTACGGCTCAGAGGAGCACAACGGAATCATCGGCAGATCAAGGCGAGTCAGAGGGC
Organism: Anaerolineae bacterium; assembly: GCA_016928125.1. Next base: position 8,960 of record JAFGLK010000067.1, on the reverse strand, counting down.
GAGGGGACGATCTGCCAGGGATAGGGTCCTGAAATAGATGCGATGCCCAGGCTAAAAGCAAAGGAGATCCGGCATGCCAGCCAAGATTCGACGTATCGTACTTGATGTGCTCAAACCCCACGATCCATCGATCATAGAGCTCTCCCAGCGTCTGGCGACCTTGCCCGGCGTGGATGGAGTGAACATCAGCATCTATGAGGTGGATCGGAAGGTTGAGAACGCCAAGATCACCGTCGAGGGCAGCGATCTGGACTACATCGATATCCTCAACACCATCGAGGATGGGGGTGGGACCGTCCATTCCATCGATGAGGCCGTAGCGGGCAACATCGTTGTGGACGAAGCCCCGACTCCACAAGATGCCATGTCCTTTGGCTAAAGCCGAGTGGGGCGAGGGAGCCTCTAAACTCGGGCCTAACTGAGGGCCACGGTTTCGCTCAGTAAGCCATGCGGATCGGGCACAGGCCTTTGCGAGGGCCTTATCCAGATCTCGGATGCGCACCATGACCCCGCATTCGGAAATTCTGAGGATCGCGCCAGCCGTGCGATCAGCGCGACCACACTGCAGCAAAGCTTCCTTCACATCATCGTTGCTCCACAACCAAACCCCGGAGAGTCCGTGTGATGCAAGGGCACAGCGACAGTGAGGGCCGGGGGAGCCCGCTCGCTCATGGCGCAGTTGTTCCATCAGCGGGGGCCTGCGTGCAGGCGCGGCAGCATGGGGCATCGTTCTCGGGACCGGCGTGTGTGCGCTTCAACTCAAGATGCGCGTGATTGACAGCTATCACCCTGAGCCATAGAATAGTGGACGTTTGCCTGCTCACCGAGGGAGCGCATGCAGCCTACGCATTTCCGCATCCCGGCCGGCCAAGCGCAAAGCGAGACGGTGATCAAGAACTCGGTCTTTATCGGGGATGTTGCGCGCGCCCGCGACCCCGATGAGGCGCAAGCCTTTGTTGCGCAGATGCAGGCGCTCTACCCAGATGCGAACCACCACGCCTGGGCTTTTCGGATCAGCGGCGATCCCCAGGGCCTGATTGGCTCCTCCGATGACGGCGAGCCCGGTGGCACGGCCGGCCGACCCATGCTGGCTGTGCTCGAGGGGAGTGGCCTGTGGGAGGTGGTGGCGGTGGTCACGCGCTACTTTGGGGGCACCAAGCTGGGCACGGGAGGACTGGTGCGGGCCTATAGTGGGGCGGTGCGCGAGGCGCTCAAGCTCTTGCCCACCCAGGAACTGCTGTTGCACTGGGTGGCAACACTGTCCGTTGATTACGGACTGTACGGACATCTCAAGTACCTCCTGCCTCGTCACGAGGTCCAGATCGGTCGAGAGGATTTCGCCGAGCAGGTCAGTCTGGAGATCATCGTGCCCTACGACCGAGCGGCGACGCTCAGCGCGCTCGTGAGCGAACTGACCAATGGGGGCATCAACCTGGAGAATCGTTGGGCTGAAGGCCGCTATGTGGAGCGGATGGCATTTGGTTGAGGGCGTCCATGTACTCAGGCCTCCCACTGCTCGGCGGCGGCTCGTGGCAGCCTGCCTGGCGCTGGTAGTCGCACTCGTCGTGGCCTGTCAGGGGCAGTCCCGCGCCCCACAATCGGTGTCTGGGACATCGATCGTGGTAGGCAGCGTCGCCACACCTGAGCAGCGCCTGCTCGGCGAGCTGACGGTCTTGGTGCTCGAGAAGGCGGGGTATCCGGTCGATCCGAAGCCGGGGCTGGGCGATGCGCGAGCGCTTCGTAAGGCGTTTGTCGCAGGCAACATCGACATCTGCTGGGAGTATACCGGCGACACCTGGACGATCGGGCTCGGACACGACTATCCGATCGCCGATCCGGATTTGATGTACCGAAGGGTACGAGATGAAGATGCCCTGAATGAGATCACGTGGCTGCCGCCTGCGCCGGCACAGCGCACGCTGATTCTGCTCATGACAAGGAGCCAGGCGGGCGCATGGGGCATCGGCAGCTTGTCTGGCTTGGCTTATCACATAAACAATGTAGACTCGCACGTGGCGCTTTGTGCGCCGCCAGAGCTCTATGCTGAGCCCAATGGCGTGCGCGGCCTGGAGCGGGTCTACAGATTTCGGTTCGACCCGACACGCATCGTATATGGAACCATCCAGGAGGGCTATGCTGCCTTGAACGCGGGCCGCTGCGATAGCGCTCTGGGCTATGCGAGTGATAGCGCCCTGTGGTCTGCGGATCTCCAGGTGGCCCGAGATGATCTCGGCTTTTTCCTGGCATCCAATCTGGCTGTGGGGATCCGCACGCCCGTTCTGCAGCAGATACCCGATGTGGAACGGCCTTTGCGCCAACTCAGTGAACGCCTCACTCAGGAGACCCTGGCAGATCTGACCGGCCAGGTCGCCGAGGGCGCCAAGCCGGAGGTCGTCGCGCGACGCTTCCTACGCCGTACCGGGTGGGAGCCCTAGTTCGCCTTGACCTGTCACTGTTGAGTCGTGATCCACAACCGCACACATGGAGGGTCGGCCCAAATGGAGACAATCTTGAGCCGCAGAGACACCAAGGTCATCATTGGTAGTGAACAGCCTACGGTGATCATCGGTGAACGCATCAATCCGACGGGCAAGCCCAGGCTGGCCGCCTCGTTGGTGGCCAAGAACATGGACCGCGTACGCCAGCTGGCTCGCTCACAGGTCGGCAATGGCGCAGCGGTTCTGGATGTGAATGTGGGCGCCGCGGGCGTGAATGAGGTCGAGGTTCTGCCACTAGCCCTTCAGGCGGTGATGGAAGAGACCGATCTGCCACTATCCATCGATTCGGCCAATGCCGAGGCGTTGCGGGCCGCGTTGGCCGTCTATGATGGCAAGCCGCTGATCAATTCGGTGAACGGCGAAGAGGCCGCGCTCGCGCGCGTGCTGCCTCTGGCGCAGGAATACGGCGCCGCGGTGATTGGCTTGACGATGGACGACGCTGGAATCCCGGCCGAGGCAAGCAAGCGCATCGCCATTGCGCGCAAGATTGTGGAGCGCGCCGAGTCGTACGGCATTCCCAGAGAGGATGTCCTGATCGACTGTCTGGCGCTGACGGTCTGTACCGACTCGAACGCCGCGCGCGTCACGATGGAGGCGATCCGGGGCGTGCGCGATGAACTGGGTGCGAATATGACGCTGGGCGCCAGCAACGTCTCTTTTGGGCTACCGGATCGCGAGGCGATCAACCGCATCTTTCTGGCCATGGCGGTCGCGGCTGGGGTCAATGCGCCCATCGTGAACCCCCAGCATGCGCGCCAAACCGTGCTTATCGCTGATCTGCTCATGGGCCGCGACGAGTACGGCATGAACTATGTGACCTACTACCGACAACGGACCCGAGAGAGCTAGAGCGGATTGCTCTTTCGGGTGCGGAGCGCCGAGACTCGGAGCGCTTGGTAAGGCGCGGCGCTATAAGGAGGATTGCATGGCTATCGCGCTTGGCATCGACACGGGTGGCACCTACACCGACGCCGTGCTGGTCGAATATGGCACGAACAAGGTGCTGCTCAGCGCCAAGGCGCTCACCACCAAGCGGGATCTGACGATCGGCATTCGTGCGGCCGTCCAGCAGATCGTGGGGCACGCGGATGGGATTTCAGCGGCGGAGGTCAGCCTGGTTTCTCTCTCGACCACCCTGGCCACCAACGCCATCGTCGAGGGCAATGGCGCTCCCATTTGCGCGCTCTTGATCGGCTACGCGGGGCGGCTGGACCCTGGGATCAACGTATGCGAGGCTTTGGGCACGGAGCGTGTTGTGCTTATCCCGGGCGGGCATCGGACGACGGGCGAGGAATGGGAGCCGCTCGATCTGGAGGCGGCCCGTGCGGCGATTGCACTTCACGCACCTGCGGTGGCCGGATTCGCCGTCTCGGGCTACTTTGGCACCCGCAACCCAGAGCATGAGCTGGCCGTGCGCGATCTGGTTTGCCAGATGACGGGCCTGCCGGTCACCTGTGGCCACGATCTGACCCACCGACTGGATGCGCTGCGTCGCGCCACCACCGTGGCGCTCAATGCGCGCCTGATCCCGCTCCTCTGCGACCTGATCGACTCGGTGGAACGCATCATGGAGGAGCAGGGCATCCATGCGCCCCTGATGGTGGTCAAGGGCGATGGTTCGCTCATGGATGCGGCCGTGGCCAGAGAGCGCCCCATCGAGACGATCCTCTCGGGGCCTGCGGCCAGCGTGGTGGGAGCACAGCATCTGGCCAAGGGGGAGGATATGGTTGTGGTGGACATGGGCGGCACCACGACGGACATCGCCGTCATCGATGGCCAAGGCCCTCAACTCAGCCTCCAGGGCGCACGGGTGGGCCAGTGGCGCACCATGGTCGAGGCCATCGATGTCCACACAGCCGGCCTGGGCGGCGACAGCCACGTTTGGCTGGATGAGGTGGAGGCGCTACATATCGGACCGCGACGGGTTGTACCCCTTTCGCTGCTGGCCACCGAGTATCCCGAGGTGCGGGAGCAACTGGCCGCTCAGCTGAGTGCGACCAAGCCCAATCGGGGAGCCTTGGGCGAGTTCCTGATGCTGCAGAACGCCCACTGGGCTACGGAGGGCGCCCGACCGCCGTTCGAGGGCGAGCTGCTCGGTCGGCTGACTCAGGGCCCGTGTACCCTCGACCAGGTGCGTCAGATTGTGCGCTATCCCGAGCTCTACGGCCGCTATCTGAACCAGCTGGAGCGGCAAGGCGTGCTGGTGCGATCGGCCTTGACTCCCTCCGACGCCGCCCATGCCTTGGGCCTCTATGCGGCCTGGGACGTGGAAGCGGCGCGACTGGGGGCAGAGCTGCTGGCCAGACGGCTGTCGCGTGCGAGCGAGGATCTCTGCCACTACATTCTGCGCCAGACGTCAGTCCACATCGCCCGAGAGGTCGTGGCCAAGTTGCTGAGCGATGACCGACTCAACGGCCATCATGCGGATGCGATCGACAGCGAGCTCCTGGCCCGCGCGCTCTGCCCTGCTGAGGGTTCCGCCTTGGGCTGCCATCTGACCTTGAGGCCCACGCTGGTGGCGATCGGCGCGCCGGTGCACACCTATTTCCCGTTGGTGGCCGAGCTCCTGCACGGGAAGCTGATCATCCCCGAACACACCGAGGTGGCCAACGCCATCGGCGCCGTGGCGGGCAGCGTGGTGCAACGCGTGCGCGCGATCATCGTCCCACATGAAGAGGAAGGCTACCGCATTCATCTGCCCAACGAGGTGGCGCTGCGCGCCTCGCTGCCGGAGGCGGTGAACTATGCGACCGCCAAGGCCGAGATCCTGGCCAGGGAGGGCGCCTTACGTGCGGGCGCTGAAGACGTGCGCGTGCGTAGCTCGCGCCACGACCGCACAGCCCCGGTGGCGGATGGCTGGGGCGAGCGCATCTTTGTGCAAACCGATCTGGAGGTGACGGCGGTGGGCCGGCCGCGGCTGGCGCACTAACGAAGGCCTAACCGAGCCAACGCAAGAGAGGCAAGGGAAACCCCCTGGGCAAGCGATCTGCCCAGGGGGTTCGTTGTGCTGTTGCGTGGCGCTCGCCCGAGTGCTTACTTGGCGATCCCGTTGTAGGCGCTGTATGAGTCGCCAGAACGGTAATACTGGCTGCCCACGGGCGCGTCGCTGCGGGAGGTGTAGACGCCGGCGATCGGCTCGCCATTGCTCGACACCACAACCACCGATCCGCTAAAGTTCTCGGTCAGGCCAGGAACGTTCGGCCCGTACCAGAAGATCGACTCACCAGGCTGGACGTCGTACTTGGTATCGGGCACGTCCGTGCGGCCCTGCTGCGACCAGGTGGCGGTTATGTCGCAAGCCTCATCGCCCAGATTCTGGATTTGGATGCCGCCGTTATAGCCATAGTAGGTGCGGTCAAACTTGGGGAAGAGGATCGCGCTGGAGCCCGAGCCTTCGGCAAATCCGCCCCAAGTCACGCCAAAGCCCTCTGCCGTCTTGACCTCGCTCACCAAGACCACAATCGGCTGCGTGGACTCGATGATCGCCGAGCCACTGCCGCTCGTGCCAGTCGGGATCCCAGACGCGGACTGCGTACCCAGGTAGATCGACCAGGGCGTGTTCGCTGCCTGGCCGGTCTTGCTCGTGGTGTAGGTCGCCCCACCGATGTTAAAGGTCACCGTGACGTCCGCGGGACCGGTTCCGATGTTCTGGATGCTCAGGCCGGTCTGGTAGTTGTAGTAGTTCACGGTCGCCTTGGGGACGTAGACCTTGGTGGCGCCACCGATAAAGCCGTTGTAGCTCTCAAAGGCGGCGGTCGTTACGTCCGCATCGTTGCCCGAGTTGGCGTTATTCGCCACCACAGCCAGCAGCGTGCCGTTGCCATCGATCACGGCCGAGCCAAAGAACCCGTCGGGCAGACCGGCATTGGCATCCTGGTAGAAGATCTGGTTGCTGAAAGCGGGGATGCTCGCCGTCTCCTGCGCCGCCGGAATTTCAGCACCCGTGACGGCATCATAATACTTGAGCGTCACATTGGCCGCCACGTCCGTTGTATTCTGCACAGCGACGTAGGAATTGCGGCCATAGTAGTTCTTACGCAGATAGGGCGCATAGACCATCGCAGCGGGGATCAAGCCACCCTCTTCCGAGACGCCGATGGCGGAGCCAATACGGGTCTTTTCCCCCGTACTGACGACACGCGAGGTGTTGAGAATGGCCGCGATGGGCGCGCCATCCGAGGTCACCACCGCCGAGCCCACAAAGTTCTCAGGCAAACCGGGGATCTGAGTGGGCACATAGTAGACTTTCGACTGGCCGGCCGGGATATCGGTCGGATCGGTCCACTCAAGAGCCGGGCTCCCAGGCGTCGGGCAGTCCACCGTGCAGGCGCCCACCTTCCAGTAGAAGCGAAAAGTCACCCTGGCGCCCTGGCCCGAGGCTGCCTCAGCCTGGTTCTGGACCTGAATACCGGTCGCCCAGGTGCCGGCTGGCCCTTGAGCCGCTACATTCAGCGCCATGCCCAGGATGCCGAGCACAACCAGAACCAGGGACAATACGATGCGTGTCACTCTCATCTCGTCTCTCCTTCTCAGATGATACTAGATCCTTGAGGCAATCAAGACACAGGAAGCCCCTTCTGCTTCCATTAAAGCACGGAACGGCGTCCAAAACAATTGCCCGTTTGGGCAATTCGCTCTCTTCCGAGGGCCGATGGGGAGGCCGACAGGCGGACAGCGGCTGGGAAACGCTAATCCTTTCGAGTCATTGACATAATGCGTGGGGCCCTGCTCATCCATGTACCGATCGAGGCCCCGAGCAGCTCCGCCAGCAGCAACGTGATGCGGCTGAGCAGTGCTCCCAGGGTCACGATGGAGCTGGGTAGCAGCCCCTCCAGCACAAAGATGATCACGCTCTCTCGCACAGCGATGCCGCCAGGTACGACGAAGAGGATCAAACTCACCAACGAAGACGATGTCGTGGCAAACAGGATCGGCACGATCTGGTGCCCATTTAGAGGATGAAGAGCCTGAAATAGGAGCACCACGGCCCAACCATACAGCACCCAGTTGGCTGAAGTGAGCGCCAGCATCCAGTAGAGCGGCAGCTTTCGGATGCGGATGCCACCCCAGCGCTGTGGACTGCGCTGCCCGAGCCAGTTCAGACACATTGCGAGGAGCCACGGCGCAGTGAGTAGGATAACCCAGGCCAGAACACGAATCCAGTCCAGATACAGCGCCCATTGAGAGAGACCGAGTCGGCCCAGAAAGGCCCGCGACAGCAGCGTCGTCGCCACAGCGAGCCGCGTCAAGGCCAGCGCCGAGAACTCGATCAGTGCGGCGGCGCCCACGACACGCAGGGGCAATCCACGGCGCCGGGTCAGGTAGGCTTTGCCCACCGAGCGCCACCCGTAGCCAGGAAGATAGGCCCCCAGATTGGACATCAAGTGCATCCGGACACATGCCCCCAGTTCCAGGGAGCTACCCAGTCCCAGCAGTAAGAGGCGCCACACCATGCCTCCTGCCACGAGGCACAGGCAGGTGATGCCAAAGGAGCCTACCAACGGCCAGGGCCGCAGCGCGAACTCGATGCCGCGCAGGCTCCGGATGCTCTCCACGAGCTTGGTTACGATGTAGTAGGAAGCGATGCCTACGGCGACCAGGGCAATCCCTGTGGACATGATGCGGCATCCGGGACGCCGACGCCAGGCGGCCCATGTCTCCCCTTCGCCAGGTCCACCGCGGCTTACTCGGCCAGGGGCCTGCTCAGATGCAGTGGGCTCTGTCAATGGGTAGCCTCTTTGGCAGAGATGTGGGAAGCCCATGGGGTTGACGTCAACTGTGTGAGGCCGAGCCACGACGGGACTCTGCATCTGGAAGGCAGGCTGCTTTCAGCTTGGCTTTCGAGCATCATCTTAGGAGCCGCCCGAGCCCGGGAATCGCGAGGGCAGATCGGCAAGCTTGGGTGGCGGCGGCCATGAGGGCGGGCTGAACGTCTGTCCTTCTGTAACAGGTTCCTTGCGGCAGATGTAGATGAAGCTGTGCGATAGGTTAAAGGGGATGAACGGCGCCGCGACCAAGCCGAGCCAGCGGCGACGATTGGCGCGATACCAGGCCCAGTCGGTCGGTGTGCGCGGCCACTGGAAGTTCCAGTTCTTCACCTCCAGCACACGCAGGCCCCCAGACTCGATAAAGGCCCGCCATTCCTGGGCTGTGGCGAAGCGTTCCACGATCTGCTTGTGATTTGGGCCATAGCCCGTGCGCAGCACCATCCAGATGATGTCCGGCAGATAGTACCCATTGGGCACCAGAATGGCGGCCTTGCCGCCCCAACGCAGAACGCGCCGCATCTCCAAGAGACACTCGCCTGGATCCAACATATGCTCCAGGCTGCCAACCAGCGTGACGTTGTCCAGGGACTCGTCGGCGAAAGGCAGTTTCTGGGCATTGGCAACGCCCAGCGTGGCCGGCGGGACGCGCTGATGGGCTATCTGTACCGCGACGGGGGAGAGATCAATGCCGTAT
>JAFGLK010000481.1 GCA_016928125.1 Anaerolineae bacterium | reverse complement strand
TTCAACGCCCGCGAGGGGTTCGGGCGCGAGCAGGACATGCTGCCGCCCAAGGGCTGGATCAAGCTCACCGGCGGGGCGACCGATGGCGTGGCCGTGGACAAGGACGAATGGGAGACGGCCCGCGAGCTCTACTACCAGATGGCCGGCTGGGACGAGAATGGCACGCCCACCAAAGCCAGGCTGATCGATCTCGATCTGGCTTGGGTGGCGGACTTGCTGTGGCCTCAGGCGGAGTAGGACGGCCCAGCCGCACGACGAAACAGAGATCGGGTAGGATATCCTGCCCGATCTCTTCTGTCTAAGAGTCTGCGCGCCTAGGGTTCCGAGCCAAAGATCTCGGCACCGCAGTATTCACACGCCATGATCCCCTTGCCCGCCAGGCTCAGGCGGCCGCCGCAACGCGGGCAGACGCCGCCCTTGCGCAGTGCCCCGGCCTCGGCGGAGTAGAGCAGGCCGTCGTCCCACTGGACATAGCCGCTGAACCTTCCCCGCCGCACCAACTCATAGAGCCACTCTTGCAGAAGGCCCAGCGGCACCCCGAGCTCGGCGGCCAGTTCGTCTACTTGCGCCTGGCCGCGCGTACGGATCAGGCCCAACAACCTACGCTGCAAGCCCGCCAAGGTCGTCGGCTCATAGAGCAGACCATGCTCCCGATAGAGCTCGCCCTGCAGCTCGCCGCGTTCGAGCAGTTCGTGCACCAGCGCCACGGCCTCCTCCTCGCGGCAGGCCAACTCAGCGGCCAGCGTGGGCAGCCTGAGCATGCCACGCGAGGCCAGCAGGGCGCGTATGCGCTCCTGGCGCTGCGCACGGAGCGTGGCCTGAAGCTCGGGGCGAGCTTTGAGCACGAAGAAAAGCGCGGGGAGGGCGGGCAGGAAGGCGGCCGGCGCGCAGAACAGCGCGAACGCCACGCCTCCGGTGGTGGGGCCGGCATCGGGATCGAGCGCCATGGCGATGGCCAGCATCAGGCCAGCCAGGAGGACGGCTCCAGAGACCAGCAGCCAGATCAGCGCGCGCGGCGCGGCCCGCCGCTCCACAAAGGAGGCGATGATGAGCACCAGAGCGACGACCGGCAGCACGAACATGCCCACACCCATGGCGCGCACGCCCAATGGATCGTCCCGCGCACTCGCGGTCAGCTCAAACGCGACCGCGCAGCCCAAGCCAAGCAGGGCCAGGCCCAGGGCGGCCACCACCAGGGTCATGGCCCGCCGCAAGGGCAACCAGGCGGATCTGAGCATGCGCCAGCGCGTCTCCACAGCGTCTATCGTCCTGAGTAGGCATCCACCAGCGGGCGTAAGGTCTTGAGGGCGATGGCAAGGCCCTCGTTCCAGCGCCGCCCGGCATAGTCGCGGTCCTCGTGCTCCACAGCCACGCCGCCATTGTAGCCGCTGCCTCGCAAGGTGCTGAGCACCGCATCCCAGTTGATGCATCCGAGCCCGGGCAGCACAAAGCGCCACCAGCCGCGCCCATGCACGCCCACGCGGCTCAGCAGCGCCTGGTCGATGACGATGTCTTTGGCGTGCACGTGGTGAATGCGCTCGGCGTGGCTGCGAATGGCGGCCAGATGATCGATCCCCTGCCAGACCAGATGGGAGGGATCGTATTCCAGGCCCAGAGCAGGGCTCGGCACGACGTCGAAGAGGCGATCCCATAGCTCGGGGGTGGTGGCCAAGTTGCGCCAGCGATAGGGGCCGTGGCCGACCACATTGCCCGGCCAGGGCTCGAGGGCGACGCGCACGCCGCGGTCTGCCGCCATGGCCGCGATGCGCGTAAAGTAGCGCTCAAAGGCCGGCAGATTCTCGTCCACGGTCAGGCTGTTGTCGCGCCCCGTGAAGCCCGCGATCACCGAACAACCCAGCCTCTGGGCCAAGGCTATCGCCCGCCCATAGTAGGCCACGGCGTCCTCGAAGGGAACCTCGAGGGTGCCGCCGAGGATGGACACCGCCGTGATAACCAGGTCGTGCTCCTTGAGCGCGTCGCGCAGCGGATCCAGGTTGGCCTCCAACTCGGCGAGCGTCGGCTTGTCGAGCCAGCCCACGTTCGCCTCCAGGCCATCGTAGCCCAGTCGGGCGGCCGTGGCGATGTTCTCGGCGGAGAGCGGCATCAGATAGGACAACTTCATGGCGAACCCCTCCGTACAGGCGACATGCACCAGCAAAGGGCGGAGATGACCCGGTTCGATGGCAGCATCCTAGACCAAGCCGGGGCGAAAATCAAGTTGACGCCCGGCCGGGTTCGGCATAGACTCGCCACGGAAACCAGTCGCCCTGACTATGCCAGGGCTAACACACCGCGAGAGGCGGAAAGGATGATGTCATGTACGAGAACACGCTGAAACGCAAACTCCAGCGCGGCGAGGCCGTGTTAGGCCCGTTTATGTGCTACAGCGGGCCCAGCTTTGTCGAGATCGCCGGCATGGCGGGCTTTGACTTCGTGATCGTGGACCTGGAGCATGGCCCCATCTCGGTGGAGACGGCCGAGGATCTCTGTCGAGCCGCCCAGAGCGCGGGGATGAGCCCCATCGTGCGCGTGCGCAAGAACGACGGTCCCCAGATCCAGCGGGCGTTGGATATCGGCTCGGCGGGCGTGCAGGTGCCCCAGATCGAGACGCGGGAGCAGGCCGAGACGGTAGTGCACAGCGCCAAGTATGCCCCCTTGGGCATGCGCGGCCTCTCGTTCTACACTCGCGCTGGCGACTGGGCCATGTACGGCGTGCAGGGCTATGCCGACCGGCTGAACGAAGAGCAGATGGTGATCATCCATATCGAGGGGGTGCGCGGCCTGCAGAACCTGGAGGAGATCATCACCGTGCCCCACATCGATGCCGTCTTCCTGGGACCGTATGACCTCTCCCAGTCGTTCGGCATCCCCGGCCAGATCAACGATCCGCGCGTGGTCAAGGGGATGGAGGAGGCGGTGGGCAAGATCCGCGACGCGGGCAAGGCGGCGGGCACCTATGCGGGCGACGCCGAGACCGCCAAGCGCTGGATGGCGCTGGGCATGCAGTACATCTCGCTGGGCGTGGATGTGGGCATCTTTGCCAACGCCTGCCAGCAACTGGTGCGCGACACCCGAGGCGCCTAGGACGGCGCACGCCACGCAGAGACGAGGCCACTCCGCCGTGTCGCCCGCGGCGAGCGAGCATCCGTGACCGTCAACCAAACTGCGTTTTGAAACCGACTGAGCGAGGAGCCAAGCGATGAACAACCGTGAGCGCCTGCTGGCCATCCTGGATCACAGACCCCCTGATCGCATCCCGTGGATTCCGCGCCTGTTGCTTTGGTATGACGCCAAGCGGCTGGCGGGCACCTTGCCCGCAGAGTGGGCGGATATGAGCCTGCGCGAGATCGAGCATGCCCTGGACGTGGGCACGCCCGCTCGAGACGGCAAAGTGTTCCAGGTCGAGTATGATGGCGTCGAGATCGTGCAGAGCGAGGAGGGCGGCAAGCGCATCCTCAGCTACCACACGCCGGTGGGCAGCGTGCGCAATGTGACCCACTTTTCGGCCGAACTAGACGCCACCGGTTTGCCGGGGCGCGTCGAGGAGTATCCACTCAAGGAGCCCAAGGACTATCGGGTCTGGGAGTGGATCGTCGAGCACACCCATTGGGCCCCCGCCTATGAGGCCTATCACGCCTATGACGCCGAGATCGGCGGCGACGGCCTGCCCATGGTGGGTATCGGCGATGTCCCCTTCCACAACTGGGCGCTCAACCTGGCGGGTTACGAGAACGCGTTCTATCAATTGGCAGACTTCCCCGACGAGGTCGAGCATCTCCTCGCACTGATGTGGGAGGTGGAACGGGAGCGGATGTGGCCGGTGATGGCCGAGTCGCCGGCCAGGCTTGTGTTGCACGGCGTACATCTATCCTCGCAGTTCACGCCGCCTCGTCTCTTTGAGAAGTACATCATCCCGTACTATGCCGAGTTCATGCCGCGCGTGCACGAGAAGGGCATCTCGGTGGCCATGCACGCCGACAACGACACGTCGCAGATTCTGGAGCAGATCGAGCGCGCCGGTTGGGACATGGTCGAGTGCTTTGTGACCGCGCCCATGGTGCCACTCACGCTGGAGCGCGCCCGCGAGGTGTGGGGCACACGCATGATCCTGTGGGGTTGCATCCCCTGCGCGCTCTTTTCGCCCAACGTGCCAGAGGACGATTTCCGCGACTATGTCCGCCACATGTTCAAAGTGCTGGCCCCCGGCGACGCGGTGATCTTGGGTGCCGCCGACAACGTCATGCCCGACTCGCTGATCGAGCGCGTGGCCTGGGTCAGCGACTATGTGCGCGAACACGGCGACTATCCCCTGCCGGGCTGAGGCCCGCTTGCCTGAGGAGGCAGCATGAAGATCACCGCTATCGAACTGATCCGTTTCACCTACACCTCGCGCCAGATGCGCGACGCCGAGGGGCACGGCCACCCGGGCCCGGAGCATGAGGCCACCGGCAGCCTCTTTCGCATCCTGACCGACGAGGGCCTGGATGGGGTCGCCATGGGCGGCTCGGCCGCCATGATGGCCACGGCGCGCCATCTGCTGGTTGGCGAGGACCCGCTCTACCGCGAGCGCATCTGGCAGCGGCTGCGCCAATGGCAGCGCATGCAGAGCGCCGTGCTGCACGACCGCGCTATAGGGGCCATCGATCTGGCGCTGTGGGACCTGGCGGGCAAGCACGCCAAGCTGCCGGTGTACAAGCTGCTGGGTGCGTATCGGGACAAGGTGCCCGCCTATGCCAGCACCATGTGCGGCGACGATATCCCAGGCGGGCTGAACACGCCCGAGGCCTATGCCGACTTTGCCGAGGCCTGCGTGGCCCAGGGCTACAGGGCCTTCAAGCTGCATACCTGGATGGCGCCCTTGGGGCCCGATCCCAAACATGACGTAGCCGCCTGCGCCGCCGTCAGGGAGCGAGTCGGCCCCGACATCCACCTGATGCTGGACTGCAACCACGACTATTCTCGCGCCGAGTCGCTCTACATCGGCCGCGCTCTGGAGGAGTTGGATTACCACTGGTTCGAGGAGCCGATGTGCGAGCACAGCATGTCGTCGTACATCTGGCTGACGGAGCAGCTCGACATCCCGGTGGTGGGGCCCGAGACCGCCGGCGGCCTGTTTTACAATCGCGCCGAGTGGATCGTGAATCACGCCAGCGACATCAGCCGCTATGACGTGGGCTTGGGCGGCCTGTCCCCCATGATGAAATGCATCCATCTGTGCGAGGCGCACGGCGTGGCCATGGAGGTGCATGGCGGCGGACACGCCAATCTGCATGGCTTGGGCGCCATGGGCATCCCGGGCGAGTACTATGAGCGCGGCCTGCTTCACCCGCTCTACGACTATGAGGCCGCCCAGCCCTGGCTCGCGACGCGGGTGGACGACGTGGACGCCGAGGGCTATATCCACATGCCCCAGGCGCCGGGCCTGAGCCAGGATTTCGACTGGGACTATATCCACGCGCACCGCGTCTAGCCGTTCGCGCCTGGCGGTGGGGCCGGCCCCGCCGCCGGGCATCCATCTGCTCAGGCGGACCGCTGACACGCTACATGAATCAAGGCAGGCAATGAGCTATCAGATCGGCATCGACGCCCTCCACCTGCGGCCGACGCCGCGCCTGGCGCACACCGAGTACTGCAGCAACGCAGCGCTCAAGCGCGCTGTCACGGGCCTGCCCGATGACCATCCCGACCAGACGGCGGCGTTCTACCGCCTGTGGGAGTACGATTTCATCTGGTCCACCAACAACGGCCCGGAGCCGTGGGAGGAGCGCGGCCGCACCACCGACATGGGCCATTCCGATTTCCTCGAGGGCGGCACCGATCGGCGCCAGCCCCAGGTCTGTCCCTTCAGGACGGTGGAGGAGGCCTGGGCCTTTGACGCGGTGGCCGAGTATGGCCTCACCGACTATGATCGGCTGGTGGCCTACTATCAGGCCTGCTACGACGAGGCGCGGCGCCGGTATCCGGAGCAGGTCTACACTGGAGGCTACTATCGCACACTCATCTCGGGCGCCATCGCGGTCTTTGGCTGGGACATGCTCCTGATGGCGGCCTCAGACCAGCGGCGCTTTGGCAGGGTGCTCGACTCGATCTACCAGCAGAGCCTACATCACTATCGCGCCTGGGCCGACACGAC
>JAFGLK010000480.1 GCA_016928125.1 Anaerolineae bacterium | reverse complement strand
GGCTCGCGTTGGGGCCGGTCCACCTCATACTCGGCGCTGGCGATACCGCCCAGGATGAGTTGCACATATTCGCGCGCCAGGTCTTGCTGGCCGAGCGCCTCGTCCAGGGAGACGGCCGCCGCGAATTTGACCGCCGACTCGACCACGCGCCCGTAGGCGCGCGCCTTGTCGGGGTTGTGGTGGAAGCCAAAGCCCGGGCGCGAGAGCAGATCGCCAAAGAGACGCACCAAGAAGAGGCCCAACGGCTCGTCGCCATCTCCATGGGCCTCGAGCCACACGCGCAGCGTCTCGTAGGGCTGGCGCGCCGCAAAGCCCACCGCCTCCCACAATCGCCCCAGGTCGGCCTGGCGAGTGGCCCCGGGGCTCCCGCCGCTGAGATCCACGAGGCGTTCCTCGCCCAGCGGCAGGGCGGCCTGGGCCAACTCACGCGCGCGGATGGGATCGAGCCCCTCCAGCGCGATATCGAGGGCCAGAGCCACATCCTCGATGGGCAGATGATAGGGCTCGCCGCGCATGGAGAGTTGCCACTGGGGATGCGCCAGCAACGCCAGCGTGAGCAAGCCGCGCACCACGGGGTCATCTCGCAGGGGGCGGGCCGGCCTCAGGAGGCGCAAGGGAATCTGCCGCTGGGCCAGCTCCTCGCCGATGGCAAAGCGCGTCACCTCGCTGACATAGGGGGCGATGATCGCCATCTCGCTGGGCGGCGTGCCCGCGGCAACGCGCTGCGCAATGCTATCCGCCATCCAGCGGATCATCTGGATCCAATAGCGCCGCCAGCCGTACTCGATCACGGCGCGACCGGCCAGGCCCCCGGGCGCGGCCGGCTCGTCCCTCAGATGGAGCGCCCGGCGCAGGCTATCGGCAAAGGCCAAGGGATGCGCCGCGCCCGGATCGATGGGCGTGCACGAGACCCGCTCAACGCAAGCATCGGCCAGCTTGCGCCCGCCCTCTGGGTCGGCGCCCAGGAAGAGGCGATAGCCCCCTCCCTCATCGAAGGCCAGCACCGTCGAATCGCAATGGCCCATGGCCCAGGCGATCATGTCGTGGGCCACGGGCACATTCTCCTCCACATTGTCCACCAACAGATGACGATAGCGCGCGCGAAAATAGCGCCGATAGACCTCATGCTGCAGCAGGTAGCGCGCATAGAGCTCGACGGTGAGGGAAAAGTCGATCAGCCCATGAGCCAGGCAATAGTCCCGGAAGCGAATGGCGCAATCTTGCGCCTGCCAGTAGCGGTTCACATGCTCCGGCGAGCCGGTCCAGGCGCCTCTCAGACGACGCAGGATCTCGGTGTGCCCAAAGCCCACCAGGGCCGACTTGTTGAGGTTGTCGATCAGTTGCGAGAGGAGCCGCTCGCGACGCACCACCAGATCGCTGAAGTAGCCCTGGTGAGCCATCAACGGCTCGACGATGCGCCACATAAAGTACTGCGCCGTCTCGAGGGTGAGGAAGGTCGGCTCTTGATCAGGACGCTCAAAGCCCGCCTCTCGCGCCACCAAGGGCCAGAAGAGATCGACCGAGCGACGCGCCAGCCCGTAGAAGGTCACCACATCCACGCCGCCCCGCGTGGGCGCCTCCAGGCGCGAGAGCGCCGCCTCATAGCGCTCAGCCTGGGCTCGCTGTGGCACCAGCACCAGGATCTCGTAGGGCCGGCGGCCCTCACGCAAGAGCGCTGCCAGCCGCGCCATCAGCGCGGTGCTCTTGCCCGATCCGGGCAGGCCGCCCAGCCACAAGGGACCCGCGCCCTCGCGCGGATAGGACACAGCCCGCACCTGGGCCGGGGTGAGATCGAGCTGGGCCAACGCTTGACCGCTCACGTTCGGCGCCTCCGAGCACATGCCGTGGGGCTCAAGATACATGTCTCCATGCGAAAAGTATATCGAACGTATGTTCGTACGTCAAATGGGATGGCGGTCTGGCGCGAATTGAGGTAGGATACGAGGCACCCTGAATAGGAGGTCTGAGCGCAAGAGATGCACTATCGTCAACTGGGTCGTTCCGGCTGTTCTGTCAGTGAGATCGGCATCGGCTGCAATCGCCTGGGCGAGCCGGACAGGCCCGACGCCCATTGGATCGCCTTGGTGCACAGAGCCGCCGAGCTGGGAGTCACTCTCTTTGACACCTGCGAGGCCTATGGCTGGGGCCGCAGCGAGGAGATCTTGGGCGCGGCCCTGGGCAACGACCCCAACGTGCTCATCGCGGACAAGGTCAGTCGGGTGCGTGAGACGGACGAGAAGGATTTCTCGGCGGGCCGCATCATGCAGCGCGTCGAGTTGAGCCTGCAACGGCTCCAGCGCGATCGCATCGATATCCTGCAGCTGCACAGCCCCAGCCTGGCGCAACTGCAGAGCTACGACTGGCCCGAGGCCATGGCGCGCCTGAAGCAGCAGGGCAAGATCGGGTTGGCGGGCGTTTCCATCAATGATGCCCCCTCGGGGGAGTGGCTGATCGCCCACGAGTTGGTCGACATGCTGCAAATGTCCTACAACGTGCTCGAGCCGGAGGTGGGCGACGCGCTCTTTGCTCTCGCGCAAGAGGCGGGCGTGGGCGTGCTGGTGCGCGTGCCCATGGCGCAAGGCATTCTCACGGGCAAGTTCTCGCCGGGAGAGGCCGTGCCTCCTGGCCACCGCGCCCTCATGGCTGGCGCGCGCATGCAGCCGCGCATTCAGCGCGCAGAGGCCCTCAAGCCGCTCGCCGACAGCGCGGGCATGCCCCTGGCCACGCTGGCCCTGCGCTACGCCATTACACCCCCAGCCGTCTCCGCGGCCATCCCAGGGGCGCGCACCATCGAGCAGCTTGAGCAGAACGTCGCGGCCTCCAACGGCCACGGCTTGGGGCCAGAGATCATCGATCAAATCGCCGTGCTTCGCGACGCGTAACCGCATAGAGCCAATGGGGAGGTAGACCATGTCCTACTGGTGGGAAGGCGTACCCTGGCGCATGATCCAGACCAACATGCGCGAGATCGACATGCTCGACATCGACGC
>JAFGLK010000479.1 GCA_016928125.1 Anaerolineae bacterium | reverse complement strand
TGCCCCACGCGATGGTTGCCGAGATGCCCCGCTCTGAGATGATCACCCGAGGGACAAGGCGCATCAGAGAGGAGCCGGTCCCGTAGGTCGCCTTAGCCAAGCCCACGTCAAAACTGGCGTGCCCAAACATGGCGCCGTGTGAGTCGCCGATCAAGCAGGCAATCGGCACGCCCGCACCAAGCTTCCCAATGCCCACGCTATATCCGTGGAGCGTGCTAGAGGGCCTGGCCTCGGGCAGTGCCTCTGCCGGAAGGCCAAAGATGTCCAGAAGTTCCTCGTCCCAGGCGAGGGTGTGCAGGTTGAAGAGCTGGGTACGCGAGGCGTTGGTATAGTCGCAGGCGTGGGCCGCGCCGCCCGTCAGGTGCCAGAGCAGCCAACTGTCTATGGTGCCAACACACAACTCGTGCCGCGCCGCCCGCTGGGCGCCCTCCGGGATCGTGTCCAACAGCCATCGCATCTTGGTCGCGGAGAACATCGGGGCGATGGTAAGGCCGGTGCGCTGGCGCACCAGCGGCTCTAGGCCCTGCTGGCGAAGCGCGCGGCAAAAGGGATCGGTGCGCTGGCATTGCCAGCTTATGGCCGGCCCCAATGGCAGGCCACTCGATCGCTCCCAGGCCACAACCGTCTCGCGTTGATTGGTGAGGGCGATGGCCGACAGGTCGGGATCCTCCACACGCGCCAAGCACTCGTCGATGACCTCAAGGGTGGACTCCCAGATCTGCAGCGGATCCTGCTCCACCCAGCCTGGCTGAGGATAGTGGATGGCCAGCGACCGCGAAGCCTGGGAGAGAACCGAGCCGGTGCCATCCACCAGCAAAGCCTTGGTATTGGTCGTGCCTTGGTCAATCGCCAGGATGCATGATCGCCTCATGCCGTTCCTCCCTCCACCAGCCATATAGCAGCATCATACGAGCACTTTGTGGGGAGCAAATATCCGCCAGCTGTTGCACACGCGACACGGCCACCTCGAGGCTAGCGCTCCCCAGCCCTCCATGCACGATGGGCTGCAGACTGTAAGAACAGCCTGACACTTGCTTCGCTTACTTATCGAGGCGAGCTCTCTGACGGATTGGGCCCCGCGGCCAAGTCGAGCAACCATCGCGAGACGTTATCGGGCAAGCTGAGCCCCTGCGCATCCACTGCGCGGGCGCGCTCGCCGCTGTCCGCCCGATAGAGGCCGACCCCAAGCACATAGTCGGCGGCCGCCCCTTCCGGATCGGGGAAATAACGGATGTCTCGCACGGCTTCGCCAGGACGCCACAGCGCTGGAGGAAAGGTGCCTCCCAACGGGTACCCGTCGGCCTGAGCGACCAGACGGCCATCGGTTCCATAGAGATGGGCAAAGACCGTGTATGGGCCATCCAGTTCGGCCTGAGCCGACCAAAGCAACTCTATCTGGAGCTGCCCCGCAGCCATACGCGTCGTCACCTGGCGCAGGTCCAGGGCGTCCTCAAAGGTCGCGTGCACCGCAGGCAACGTATCCGGCGCGATCTCGCCGATGTCGAATACGCCGCCCACAGGCTGCATATGCAGAGACTCTGACTCATAGGTCAAGACCGAGACGTGATTCACTGCGCGGAGCTCGTCGGCCAGAGCAGGGATGCTGCTGGCGCGACCATGATAGCCGATGAGCGCCGTCCACTCGCGGCGTATATCAGGCAGTGAGCCGATGCGCATGTCGCGCCGCAGGCCATAATTGACATAGGCAAAATCACTTAGCCCGACCCCATAGTAGGGCGGCAGCAATGTATAGCCCTCGTGTCCCAGCGCAAAGCCGGTTTCGCGCACGGTGATCCAGGCGGGCACATTGATGAAAAGCCAGCTTTCATCAGGGGTGGCCTCGGCCTGGCGTGACGCTTCGATGAGCGGCACGAGCCCGTTCGCGCATAGCTGCAGCCGCCGCCAGCTGAAGCGCGCGCCCCAGGCCACACTGGCCAGCAGGAAGGCCAGCCCGATCACGTGGCCGATGCGCCCTCTGCGCCCAACGCGCACGGCCACTTGCCCAATCATGTCGGCCCACAGCAGGGCCATGCCCACCGAGGCCAGGTACAAGACGCGAGGCCCATCGATCACATACCGAAACGAGAGCGTCACCCACTGGACGAGAAGCGCCAGGACGTACCAGCCCAAGGCGACCACGAGTGTCGCCCAGCGCCGCCGCCAGAGATAGAGCGCCACGATCATGACCAGCGCCGCGTAGCCCACGAGCGCCGTGGCGTGGCCATCGCTCAATCCGGTGTAGGTCATCAGCGGCTTGGCCAGCAAAGCGATGGGCCAGGTAAGCCCTTGCACAAAGTAGATGCTGCTCTGCCAGAGCGCCTCCCAGCCTGGGAAGGAGACGGCGTCGTACGAACTGGGCACGACCAGCCAGAGCGTCAGAAAGGGCAGTCCCAGCGCGGGCAGCAGCAGGCTGTAGCGCGAGGGCCGATCCAGACGGCCGCTTTTCCATAGCAAGAACTCGCTCAGGAGCAAAAACCCGCCGGCCGTGATGGCCGCCTCGTAGGCAAAGGGCGCCAGCACCGCACACCAAGCTGCTCCCATCAGATAGGGAGGTTGTCGGCGAGAGCGGCCCCGCCCATAGAGTGCGCAGGATATCAGGATCAGCAGCGTGCTGAGCGGCTTGGACTGCGAACCCGGCGAAGGAAGCGCCTGGTAGCTCCAGGGGAAACTCACAAAGAGCGCCGTCGCGGCCAGCGGAGCGAGGGTGCCAGACATGAGTTGGCGGGCTAGCCAGGCTACCAGACACCCGTTGGCGATATGCAGTACCAGGCTCAGCGCATGCAGCGCATGGGGATTGTGAGGGCCTAGCCAACGCTCCGATAGCGCCCAGATCGACATGACCAAGGGCCGATAGTGCTGCATCCCCTTGGCATTGGTCCACACGCTCAAAGGAGCGCGGCCCTCGAGCCAGCGAAGGTGGATGATATCGTCAAAGAGAAAGGGAAAGCCAAGCACCGCACCATAGATCCCGAGCGTGAGGCTCAGGCTCAGGGCCAAAGCCAGCAGGATGATGCGATGCTTTCTGATGCCGAACTTGAGAATGGCGATAGGATTATCCATACGCAGCAGATAGCGATCCCCCAAAATGCCCATGCGCTCATGCGCAAGGCACACCTCTGAGGGCAAGTGCAGCGCCTGAAAGCGGCCACGCCCCGATCAGGCCGCGATTGGCATTTACCCCCCGCTCTCTGAGATTGTGCGATCGGGCTGCAGACGTCGTCAGCGCCTCTCAGCTTGTCCCCAAGAGCCCGATGGTGCGCAGATGCGCCTCGATGGCCTCGAGCTGTTCGTCAGAGACTGGAGCAGTGGGCGAGGCCATGGTGCGCCCACCGATGCCCAGCAGCGACAGCGCCCCCTTGATCGCTGCCGGGAAGGCGCCATAGCGCAGCCCGCCGTGCATGGCTTGGATCTTTTCCTGGAGTGCCCAGGCCTCCTGCCAGCGGCCCGCGTGGAATGCATCCCAGAGCGCCACAAACCACCCTGGCGCCAGGTTGGAACCCGGGCTGATGCAGCCATCGCCTCCCGCCACGAGCTGGGCGAAGAGCATGCCGTCGCTGCCAGTCACCACCGAAAAGGTCTCCGACTTGACCGTCTGGGTGAAACGCTGAAAGCCCTGCAGATTGCCTGAGCTGTCCTTGATGCCGGCGATGCCCGGCTCGCCGGCCAGGGCTTGCACCACGTCGAGGCTCAGTTCCACTTTGGTGAAGCCCGGGATATTGTACAGCATCACCGGCAGGCCGCCTTCAGCCGCAACGGTGCGATAGTGACGCACGATGGCTTGCGCGTCTGGCCGGTAGTAATAAGGGGGCACCACCAATGCCGCATCGGCACCCAGGCCCTGCGCCCTCTGCGTGGCCTCCACGGCCCGCCGCGTGCCTGGCTCGCCCGTACCCACCACCACCGGCACGCGGCCACCCACCTCATCCACCGTCACCTCGATGGCCTGACGCTTGGCCCCATCCGTCAGCCCCGCGAACTCGCCTGCCGACCCCAACGCCACCACAGCATGCACGCCCGCGTCCACGGTACGACGCACGAGCTGACGAAGAGCCGCTTCGTCGATGCGCTCATCCTCCAATAGAGGTGTCGTCAATACCACCATCACGCCCTGCAAACGCCCGAACTTTGCCATGTTACCCATGCCTCCCGTATGGATTGAATGGTGAACCGCCCATGTCATACGCCGCAAGGTGGCGCCCAAAGCATGAACCAAGCTCGTGTGTAGGCGGCTCGTGAGCCAGTATACTCTGGATCCGCGCGGTGTGATACCGCGCGATAGGTGCCGACGCCCCATCTTCTGTCAGGGCACGATGGCCGTAGCCCACTTGGCCCCGTCCTACCCGGTTCGGCCAGCGATTGACCTTCTGTGTCGCTCCGAATAGTATGAGCAAAGTCGGTCTCTGTCCAGACCCAAGATAACAGAAGCAGCAGACAGACCATCAGGGCGACAGCCCCAGAACTTGCTTCGAGCCTCTTTGCGGCTTGATAAGGCCTGCGGCTGTGAGTATGCTAGCTCATCAAAGCGCATGAGCGGATGGAGATCATCCCTTCATCGACGCAGTGAGTTTAATACAGAGAAGCGAGGAAAACCATGGAAAAGAAGCTGATCGGTAAAGTAGCTCTGGTCACAGGGGCGGGGCGCGGATTGGGACGCGCCTATGCGCTGCGCCTGGGGCAGCTCGGCGCCGACGTGGTGGTCAACGATCTGACCCTGCAGGCGCACAAGGAGTTCAACGAAGAACTCACTGCCGAAAGCGTGCCGGCCGAGATCGAGGCCATGGGACGGCGAAGCCTGGGGATCGAGGCAGATGTGACGAACAAAGCCCAGGTGGACGCCATGTTCGCCCAAGTGGAGCAAGAGTTTGGGCGGCTGGACATCCTCGTCTGCAACGCCGGCGGCGCGCTCTTTGGACGCGACAATCCCTGGGCCGCCACGGCCACGGAGGAGGCCTACCGGAAGACGATCGACCTGAACTTGATGGGCACCATCTTCTGCTGCCAGGCCGCGGTGCCG